>DAHUXF010000529.1 GCA_027307295.1 Acidobacteriaceae bacterium | reverse complement strand
AGATTTGCGCGGGCCGGTGGAATACAAGAAGGGTCTGGTCAAGGAATTGACAAAGCGCGCTTTTGCTCGTGCCCTGGACCGGGCCAATGACCGTGCCAATGACCGCGCCGGTAAATAGCAGTTCCGGGGCAACTCGCGACGGAGGAAGATCGATGGCGAAGAAGGAACTGATCAAAATCAAGATTAACGGCAAAGACCGTGAAGCACTGGCTGAACCACGGTTGTTGCTGGTCCATTTTATCCGTGAATCTTTGGGGCAGACAGGCACGCACGTTGGCTGCGATACCAGCAACTGCGGCGCCTGCACGGTCATAGTCAACGGCAAACCGGTAAAGTCCTGCACCATGTTCGCCATTCAGGCCGATGGCGCTGAAGTAATGACGGTGGAAGGCCTCATTAAAGACGGCGCGCTCCATCCGTTGCAGGAAGGATTCAAAGAGGAGCATGGGTTGCAGTGCGGGTTTTGTACGCCGGGCATGCTGATGTCGTCTTATGCGCTGCTGCAGAAAAACCCACAGCCCACTGAAGAAGACATTCGCTGGGGAATATCCGGAAATCTCTGCCGTTGCACCGGGTACCAGAACATCGTCAAGGCTGTGCAATACGCCTCCAGGAAGATGGCGCAGGGAGGAGCAAAGTAATGCAGAAGACATCCGCAGAAATCGGTGGCATGGGGCATTCCATCAAGCGCAAAGAGGACTCAAGGTTCCTCCAGGGCAAGGGCAATTACGTTGACGACGTGAATCTTCCCGGCATGGTGTATGGGCACATGGTCCGCAGCCCTTACGCTCATGCGCGCCTCAAGAGCATCAATACGGAAGCGGCAAAGAAATTGCCGGGTGTGCTGGCTATTATCACCGGTGAGGACCTGGCCAAAGCCAACCTGGCGTGGATGCCTACGCTCTTCTTCGATAAGCAGATGGTGCTGGCCACGGGCAAAGTGCTTTTCCAATCGCAGGAAGTAGCTTTTGTGGTTGCGGAAGACCGCTATACCGCAGCCGATGCCGCTGACTTGGTAGAAGTGGAATATGAAGAGTTGCCGGTGTTGGTTGATCCGCATAAAGCGACCGATCCGGGGTCTCCGATTCTGCGTGAAGACCGCGAAGAAAAGAGCAACCACATCTTCCATTGGGAAGTCGGCGACAAGCAGGCCACAGACAAGGCGTTCTCTGGCGCAGCGGTAAAGTCCAAAGTCCATGCCATTTTCCAGCGCTGTCACCCCGCACCGCTGGAAACGTGCGGCTGTGTGGCTGACTACAACAAAGCTACGGAGCGGCTTACTGTTTATCTCACATCGCAGGCGCCACACGCGCATCGCACATTGTTTGCGATTGTGGGCGGCATACCGGAGCAGAATATCCGGGTTGTCTCGCCGGACATTGGCGGTGGTTTTGGCAACAAGGTGCCGATCTATCCCGGCTATGTGTGTGCGGTGGTGGCGTCTCTGACGCTTGGGGTCCCGGTAAAGTGGATTGAAACGCGTTCAGAGAACCTTCAGTCCACCGGCTTTGCGCGCGACTACCACATGACGGCTGAACTGGCTGCCGATAGCGAGGGCAAGATCAAAGCCATGCGGGTGAAGACGCTGGCCGATCATGGCGCATTCAACGCGGCAGCGCAGCCCACCAAGTTTCCTGCCGGTTTGTTCAGCGTATGCACCGGCTCCTATGATTACCCTGACGCTTTCTGCGAAGTCGATGGCGTGTATACCAACAAAGCGCCGGGCGGAATTGCGTATCGTTGTTCTTTCCGCATCACAGAAGCGGCTTATCTGATTGAGCGCGCCGTGGACGTTCTGGCGCTGGACTTGAAAATGGATCCGGCGGAGTTGCGGCGCAAAAACTTTATTCCTCCGGCAAAATTCCCGTACAAGACACCGCTGGGATGGACCTATGACAGCGGCAACTATGAAGGCGCTCTGAACAAAGCATTGCAGATGGTCGGCTACCAGGAATTGCGTAAGGAGCAGGCAGAAAAACGCAAGAAGGGCGAACTGATGGGCATCGGCATCTCCAGCTTTACGGAAGCTGTTGGGGCCGGGCCGGCGCACACCTTCGATATTGCCGGCATCAAGATGTTTGACAGCGCTGAGATTCGCGTCCATCCCACCGGCAAAGCGATATGCCGTATGGGTACCAAGAGCCAGGGCCAGGGGCATGAAACCACGTATGCGCAGATCGTCGCGCAGGAGCTTGGCATCCCAGCGAAAGACGTGATCGTGGAAGAAGGCGATACGGACACCGCGCCCTATGGGCTGGGAACGTATGCCAGCCGCAGCACCCCGGTTTCGGGCGCAGCAACGGCCGTGGCTGCAAGAAAGATCCGCGAGAAGGCCAAAAAGATTGCAGCTTTCCTGCTGGAGGCAAGCGAAGAAGACCTGGAATGG
>DAHUXF010000528.1 GCA_027307295.1 Acidobacteriaceae bacterium | reverse complement strand
GCCAGCGTGGACATGGGCTTCGTTCAGGTTGAGTTTGTGTACGCTCTGGTTCAGGCCTACGTCTTTGCCGCCGGCAAAAATCTCATGTCTGCCGTGCTCTTCATACCACTTGGTGAGCGTGGCGGTCATGTGCATCTTTTCAATGATGTTGCGCCAGCCCACGCCGGTGTTATAGGCGCAGAAGCTGATCTCGCCTTCCTGCGTGGCGTAAGGAATGATGCACTGCTCGGTGCGGCGGAAATCGTAGTTGAACAGATCCTGGAACCACATGCCTGCGATGAACAGGAAGTTCCAGCGGTCTGTGCGGCGCTTCTTGATGTCTTCAATCGTGCGCTCGCCGTCCACTTTCCCGTACTTTTCGTCGGCTTTCTTGGTCGCGCCAAACGTCTTATCGAACTTGCGCAGAAGGTCGATCAGCTTGAAGTGCTTGGGCGCCTGGAATGGATCGTAATTGCGCGCCAGAGCCAGGGCCATGCCAAACACTGAAAGGAAGCGTCCGCGGCCCGCGTCGTTCACCTTGGCCACGTCCTTGGCGATGCGGTCACCGTTCAGGAACGCCGTAACCGGAACGGCCTCTTTCGTTTCTTTGTCGATCATCACAGCCATGCCCACGCCGCAATTGGGGTGGCATCCGCAGCTGAGTTGTCCCCAGTCTGCGCTGGGGCCATGGATCAGGTCGGCCCAATCGGAGAAGGTGGACATAAATGAAATCGGGAACCAGTCACGCTTGGGCTCTCCCAGGCCGGTCTGGTTCTTTACATCATGCGCCAGATGGCTCAGCGTGTAGCGCTGCGCATGGCGGCGGTCTTCCGTGATTTCCTCGTCGCGTCCGGTAAATGAAACCGGCTGGAAGCTGAGGAAGCTGATGGTCTTGGGATTGTCCAGCGCAAACTGGATGATGCGGCCCACCTGCTCATTATTGATGCCGTTAATAATGGTGGTAACGGGAACAATGTCCACGCCATTCTCATGCAGGTTCTGGATGGCGCGCAGCTTCACATCAAACAGGTTGCCGACCTGGCGGTGCGAGTTGGCGGCATTGCCGATGCCATCAAATTGCAGATATGCGTACCGCAGACCCGCTTCTGCGGCCTGGCGGCAAAACTCAGGCGACTTGGCAAATTCAAGTCCGTTGGTTGCCGCCTGCACGGAGTTATAACCAACCTGGCGGGCATAACGGACAGCATCCAGGAAGTAAGGCGAGAGCGTTGGCTCGCCGCCGGAGAACTGGACTGACATCTGGCGCCGTGGCTTGATGGAGATGGCGTTATCCAGCATGGTCTTGATTTCATCCCAGGTCAACTCATGGACAAATCCAACCTGGTTCGCATCCATGAAGCAGGGATCGCACATCATGTTGCAGCGATTGGTAAGGTCAATGGTCAATACCGAGCCGCGGCCATGCTTTACCGTGCTGGTGCCGTGATTGTGCAGCTTCTCGTCATTGTGGGCGCGGATGTCGCGTCCGGGAAAAACCTCTTCCAGATGCTTGAAAAATTCGGTGTCAATCGCCATCACATCTTCAAAATGGCCATGCAGCGGGCAATCCTTCACCATCAGGATTTGGCCGTCGCGTTCAATAATCGTAGCTTTGATTTCGCCTGCTTTTTCATTGAGCAGGATCTCGTGCGGCAATTTGCCGTCAACAATCTGCTGGCGAATTTCCGGTACGCACTTGGGACAAAGCGAATCCGTGGACCGAGGCCAACCGAGCGGAGGTTTCGTCTTTTCCCAGGACTTCAACATCGGCTTATCGGACCAGTTCGGCGTGAAGGACGGCCGGGGCTTGATGCTGTTTACCTTTTCAAAAATCGACCATGCGCCTCTGGCGGCATAGGTTAAAACTTTTTCCGCATACTTAACCGGCTTATGCATTTGGTTGTAACTCTCCTTGCGCCATGCAGGCGCCCTCTTCACTCTTCCTGCCTATGACACAGAAACAAAACGGGATAAATAAACTCCAGACTATACTAGCTGCTCAGCCCTGAACGAATTAACAACGTTGCTCTAAACGGCTGTAAATCATGGTTCAGCGGTGATCATCAGCATTAAACGGAGAGGGAAATAGGACTCTAAGTTGTTGGATTTAAAGAGGCAAGTCACCCCCCACACGCTTTATGTCCTATCGTAGTCTGGCATCCATCCAGGGCAGGCACGCTGCCAGTGGATGTTAAAATCAACCTTTCCGAAACGGAGACTCTATGGAGCCAGTGCGCAGCGGCCTGAAAAATATCATGCGAGACCTGTTGCGCGCGCGTCCGCAGGAAGAAGCTGTAATCCTGGCCTGGCCGCTGGTCTGCGGGAAAGAAGTTGCTGCCCGGACACAGGCCCTCAGCTTCAACAATGGCAACCTGATGGTGGAAGTGCCGGACGCTGCCTGGCGCAACCAGTTACAG
>DAHUXF010000527.1 GCA_027307295.1 Acidobacteriaceae bacterium | reverse complement strand
ATGCCCCTATAATCCACCAAGTTCAAGCGCATGAGCCATTAGCCATCTTGGTTCCCAGTTTCGGTGGAACTGAGTATCTCCCATTTCCCGTTGAGATTTGTGGAATGGCAGAAGAATACCGCCGTTGACAAACGGAAATTCTAGAGAGCCGAGAGGGCACCGTAAGCTCAGCTTGAGCATTGGTCGGAAGCGATTTACACGATTTTTCAAAACAGTACAACTGAAAACAGGCAACGTTTGTGAGCTGCCGCTTTCCTCACACGGTCAAGCAAAGAAAATGCCTATGCCAAGGCCAATAAAAAAGGGTGTTCATGCTGAACACCCGTCATAACTATTTTCCCTTTGAAAACGCGGAGACTTAGCTCCGCACTCACTTACTTTTTCTTTTTTTTCTTTGCAGCTTTTTTCTTGGTTGCCATCGGTAATTTGTCCTCCTTGAAGAATTAAATTCCTTGGAGCCTTGTTCTCATTCGATACCCAATGAATGGTACCGTTGCCTTCTTACACCCAACATATTGAGGTACTGTAACCATAATGTCAACATAAAAATACAAAATCCGCGTCATCTTTTGATCTCTGAATTTTGAATTTCTCATTTTTTGGAAGATACAAAATTCAAATGACCTGGGCGAAAGAAACGGGCCGCAGATGAAAAGGAAACGAACGAAGGGCTCACCTTTGCTTCGTCTGGTCATCGCATGCACGCCAACTTTGTCTATCACTGCGTGCCGTACTCGCCTGGGCATCACATCCATATGTGCTTCAGGTCACATCTTCAGCCACTCCGCTGAAGTAAAAATGTACGCATACTGACGCTAGCAAGAGCGTCAGAACCGCTTGAAGGTGGTTGAGGCCAGGCGTGGCAACGCGGTTCACCGTCCTGAAATGCAGGGCTTTTGCTTTCAGGAACAACTTTCCGCTGTAAGTTGTTCCGACGGGGCCATCCAGACAAAGGTCTGAGGTGGATCAGGCAAAAGTCTTCGTTCTCCTCAGGGCAACAGGTGAAAGTTGCGGCAAAGCGGCTGACGTGTTTCCGTAACGGTAACGTTAACGGGCCGGCGCGGACAGCAAGCAGCACGCACCGATGGAGCCTCAACCGCCTTCTAATGGCATGGCCGGCAAGCGCCCGCCGGCTGTGCGCATTGATTCCTGCACTTGTGCTTTTATTTCCGGGTCTGAGCCAAAACCGGCGAACCAGTGGACATGAGGCTCACGGCGAAACCAGGTCATTTGCCGCTTGGCAAAGTTCCTGTGTCCCTGCTGCGCCGCTGCAATTGCTTCCGGCAAGGAAAGCTCGCCGCGTAAATGCTGCAAAGCCTGCTTGTATCCCAATGACAGCAGAGGCCGCGCTTTTTCTCCGTAACGTTCGTTCAACCGCCTGGTTTCCTCCACCAGTCCCGCGGAAAACATTGTGCCGGCACGCTGGTTGATGCTTGCATAAAGCGCTTCACGGTCAGGATTCAAGCCGATCCGCACTATATTGAATCCGCGCAAAGGCTCTCTCCCTTCCTGCCATAGCTCGGTGATAGGCGTGCGGGCGCTCAGTGTGACTTCGATAGCGCGAATCACCTTGGGGACATCATTCGCATGAATGGCCTTGGCAGCCGCCGGATCCAGTTTCCTGAGCAGCTTATGCAAGTAGATGGGGCCGCGCTTGTCAACTCGCTTGCGCAACTTTGTACGCAGGTCCTCAGACCGCGCTGGTCCGGTGAAGAGCCCTTCCAGCAAAGCGCGCAGATAGAGACCTGTGCCTCCGACCACAATGGGCAGCCCTCCGCGCGAATGTATGTCTCGAACCGCTTGCCGCGCCAGACGGGAGTAGTCACCTGATGTAAATGCTTCCGTTGGTTCGGCCACGTCGATGAGATGGTGCGGCACACGGCGGCGCTCTTCAGGAGAAGGCTTGGCGGTGCCAATCTCAAAATGGCGGTAGACAGCCACGGAATCGCAGCTGACAATTTCTCCGTGCAGGCGTTCCGCCAACGATAAGGAGAGCGCCGTCTTTCCACTGGCGGTGGGACCAAGAATCACGGCCAGCAAAGGGTTGCTCATGCTCCACTCCAGTGGCGCCGCAGCAACACGACCAGCAATATGAGTAGGGCCAGCAAGGCCAGGCCAAGCGCCTGCTGACGTTGCGCATCCATTTGTGACATTGTAGCGATTTAGCATGGAACAGACGCGGGAAAGCACAAGCTTTGAAAATGCTAAACTCTAGCGCGGCCTTCATGCGCCTGCGTAGTGCTGCACATGCCCACAGTAATCAAATACAGGTTCGACGACTATGAAGCCGACGTTCGCGCAGCCGAACTGCGGCGTGGCGGCAACCGTCTTAAGCTGCAAATGCAGCCATTCCAGGTTCTGGTGGCGCTGCTGGAACGTCCCAGAGATGTCGTCACG
>DAHUXF010000526.1 GCA_027307295.1 Acidobacteriaceae bacterium | reverse complement strand
AGCAGCAAGCCATGAAATCGAGCGCAAGCGCATGGCCAGATTGTTTTCCCCAGAATTGCTTGCATCAGTGTGGCGCGTCATGTTGCCTTTACAGCATGCCGATGCAGCTCTCTGCCTGCATGCGATTGAAGAAGCTACTTCCGGCAACTCATCTGGCGCAACGGGAGAAGCCTGCCGGCAAATCAGCGCAGAAGAACTATTGCGCGCGATTGTTCAAGCGCAGGGACGGCGCTGGGATGGGCCTTTATTTCTACGGTCTGTGGTGCGGCGGCTGGCGGAACATCTCTCACTTCGCCCTGCTGTGCTCATAGAGCGTATCCGCGCCGCAGCGGGCCGCCAGCCTGCTGCAAGCCAGCAAAAATTGGAAACAATCATAGATCGTGTGGACCGGGAAACGGCCGCAATCCCTGTATTGCCTCAGGTAGAGCAGCAGCCTCAGCAAAACAAACACGACGGCCCGATGACGAAAACACGTCCATCGCCTAAGCAGTCACGACCATTTCCATCCGTGGAGCCTTTCTACATCGGAAACGCCGGAGCAGTTCTTCTGTGGCCCTTTCTGTCACGATATTTTCAGGAGCTTGGCCTGCTGAACAAGAATGTTTTTAGTGATGAGATCGCCAACCACAGGGCCATCCATCTTGTGCAATATCTAGTCACAAAAGAATGGGACGCGCCGGAGCACCAACTGCTGTTAAACAGAATTCTTGTTGGGGTAAGCCCGGAGCAACCACTGGAAGTTCCGTCTGCACTCACCGAAACTGAAGATCATCTCTCAGAACAGTTGTTGCAAGGCGTTCTGAAGAACTGGGAAAAACTGCGCAACACATCCGTCCAGGGGCTGCGGGACTCTTTTTTGGTCCGCGAAGGGAAGCTGGTAAAAAAAGATGACGCATGGTTCCTGACGGTTTCCACACGGGGTTATGACGTTTTGCTGGACAGCTTGCCCTGGCGGTTCTCCATGGTCAAGCTTCCCTGGATGAAAACGCTGTTGCACGTGAAATGGAGGTAGCACTCGTGTCCGAGCAATCTTTTGTATTAGAGCGTGAACTCGGTTGGCTGAGCGCGCTGATTGAAACCAGCCTCAAGCTGTATTTCAACCGTGAATGCCAGTACAGAGATGTACGCGACCTGCTTCCACCTGACCTACCGCATTCGGGTTCAGCTTATGCGCAGACAGTGCGCGATCACGTATTGTCATTTGAAGAACGGGCCGTGCTTGCGCTGGCGTTGGCCCCGCATCTTCGCCCTCAGGCGCTTGACCCGTTTCTGATCAGGAACTCCGCGCTGGATCGCGTCTTCACGGAATTCGGCGGCGCAATCACTGGGCCGATGCAGTGCTTCTGGCCAACCCTGGAGACAGCGGCTTTTGTGCTGGCCGGCACGGACCTTGAACGCCGTCTGGAACTTCAGGGTTTGTTCACGCCCGGCAATTTCTTCCGGGAACAAAAAGTGCTCTCCTTGGAAGAAGCGCAACCAGGGCAAAGTATTTTTTCCATGACGCTGTGTCTGAAGCCCGAGTACCTTGCGCGCCTGACCACGGGCGAGCGTTATCGGCCCAACTTCAGTGACGCTTTTCCAGCGCATCGCATCACCACGCAGCTTGACTGGAGCGACCTGGTGCTGCCTGGGCATGTGATGGAAGAAGTCGAAGAAATCAAAGCCTGGATTGAGCATCGTCATACTCTGCTGCATGAGTGGGGACTTGGCCGGCAGATCAAGCCAGGTTTTCGCAGCCTGTTTTATGGGCCGCCGGGCACCGGCAAAACCCTGACGGCTTCCTTGCTCGGCAAGAGCACCGGGTTGGACGTCTACCGGGTTGATCTCTCGCTTGTGGTCTCAAAATACATAGGAGAAACCGAGAAAAACCTGGGCAAAGTATTCGATCAGGCGGAGCGCAACGACTGGATACTGTTTTTTGATGAGGCAGACGCGCTGTTTGGCAAGCGTACGCAAACCTCCAGCGCGCATGACCGTTATGCAAACCAGGAAGTGGCCTATCTGTTACAGCGCATTGAAGATTTTCCCGGAGTCGTCATCCTCGCTTCTAATCTCAAGGGCAATCTGGATGAAGCTTTCGCCCGCCGTTTCCAATCGATGATCTACTTTCCCATGCCGGGATCGGACGAACGCGCCCAGCTATGGAACGTAGTATTTTCACGGCAGGCCCAGCTTGAACCAACAGTTGACCTGGCGCGATTGTCAGAGGAATTTGAAATCAGCGGCGGCGGCATTGTGAATGTGCTGCGCTCGTCTTCGCTGGCCACGCTCCGCGGTGGCCGGACTTTGATTCAGATGGAAGACATTCGCCACGGAATACGGCGGGAATTCCGGAAAGACGGAAAAACCATCTAACGTGCGCCATCACAAATCGGCGCTGACTCGCGAAAGGATTTCA
>DAHUXF010000525.1 GCA_027307295.1 Acidobacteriaceae bacterium | reverse complement strand
CGGCGGGTTCAACTGGCAGCCACCGCTCAAGTTCCCAGCGAGCAGCGTACTAGCGCCGCTCACGTTCTACATTGATGGAACGGTTGGAGTTAGTAGGATAGTACCAGCAACGGGTGCAGGGCAGTCGCACATTGGATTCATGACGGGTGGTGGGTTGCGCTGGCTGACGAGTTCTGGCGTGACGGTGAACTTGATTGAAGTGAACCTGTTGCATGCACCCGGGGCGCCTTGGGGAAATTCGGCTCCTGCTATTTCTGGTGGGCTTTCTTACGTTTTTGGAAAACATTGATGCGGGAATTGACGTACGACGAAGAGACCCTTTGGCTTGCTGGATTGCTTGAAGGTGAAGGTTCGTTCTGCCAAGGTAGTGGTAAGAACGGAAAGCGGTTTGGTAACTATGTGCGCGTGGGCTTAACAATGACGGATTACGATATTGTTGAGAAAGTCGCTGCCGCTATTCAATGGACGGGGACTATCTATTCACGCAAGCCTTCCCCGGCGAGTCCATACAAAAAACCGCAATATATGATCGCCGTAAGTGGCGATAAGGCCATAATCACGATGAAGAGAATTCTTCCCTATATGGGATTGAGGAGAAGTGCTCGAATTCGTGAAATACTTGCTATCGCCGAGAAAGGGATGCCGTGGTCAAAAAATCCCGCATTCCTTAAAAACATTGCCAAGAGAGAGAATTTTGAGAGGAAGATTGCATGAGCGAAACGCCTCTCACTCCTGAGCAGGTCCAGCAGGCGGAGACGAACGCCCTGCATCACAGCTATGTCATGCGGGTGCTCAAGGGCGCGGATGAGCTTGCGAATGACTTAGCGGGCGGGAACCTGGACGAAACAATGTCGGCCCGCATTGGCAGGCTGGCGGCGGCCGGCAATGAGTTCGCCAAGCTCCTCGAAAATGCACTGGACCTAGTTCAGCCCCAGCACTGCGAGAAGGCAGAAGCGGGGAATCTGGCAGACGCGCAGAAGATTGAAGGAATCGAGCAGCAGGCGTTGGAGCCGAAGCCAACCCCGCAAAGCATTGACCCAACGCTGCAATACGCGCACCCGATGAGCGATGCGGTCTACGGCGCAGTACCCGAGGAGCCGGACAAGCAGACCTTGGGAGACGCCTAAGGGTTTTGTAGGGGAAGCAAAAGCACGCGAGCATCGGCGCAACCCGGTGAACAAATAGAAGGCACCGCCATCTCCAGACGAATCGAAGTATTCCAGCCTGACGGACAATTCCAGCAATATGTTCCCCGCGCAGAGGCTGTGTCGCTCGTAAGGCAAGAACTGGCAGATTGGGAAAACATCATCCAGCAACGGCGCATTTATCGGCGCGACCCGCGAATTATCCCGCAAGGCAAGTTATATCAATGGGTTCCGAAGATGAGCGGAGCACACGGTCCACTGGTGCTGCAACTCGTATGAGTTTGACTCAGCCATGACGCCAAAACAGAAACTCTTTGTTAAGGAATATCTCGTTGACCTGAACGCTACAAGAGCAGCGATTTCAGCAGGTTACAGCGAAAAGACAGCATATTCTCAAGGACAACGCCTGTTGAAGCATGTTGAAGTATCGCAGAAAATAGCAGAAAAAGCGCAAAAACGAGCAGAATCACTTGAGATCACAGCGGAATATGTGCTTTCTAAGATAAAACAGACCATCGAACGTTGCAGCCAAGCGGTAGAAGTTACAGACCGCAAAGGCAATCCAACGGGAGAGTGGAAGGAAGATTCATTCGCCGTTCTCAAGGGCTGCGAGCTACTTGGAAAGCATTTGAAGCTCTTCACCGAAAAGGTGGAGACTTCACAGGTGCCCACAATCGTTTTCGATGCTGTTCGACCTGCTTGGGCGCAGAGTAACGGAAATGGCCACGACCGAGCGATTGATGCCAAAGACCTGCAATGAGCACTGCGGCGCCCGCGCCAGTACGCCGGATCTCGGACTTCTACAAGCCATTCCCGCGACAATGCGACTTTCACAGTTCGCCAGCAAAGTATCGGCTATTCGGCGGAGCAGCGGGCCCGGGCAAGACGAAGGCATTGCTTTGGGAAGCCATCTATCAGGCGTTGGAGGTTCCTGGTGCTGACACGCTGCTTCTCCGGCGCACCTATCCAGAACTTGAAGCCAGCCTGCTTGCGCAGTTTCGGAGAGACGTTCCGAGGGACTTGTACCGCAACTTCAATGAATCCAGCCACATTGTACGCTGGCACAACGGATCCACGACCCGCTTTGGCTACTGTCGGCTCGAAAAGGACGTATACCAGTACCAAGGCGGTGAGTACCTGTTCATCGGGCTGGATGAACTCACACTTTTTACCCTCAGGCAGTGGCAATTTCTCAGCAGCCGCAACCGCTGCCCAGTGCCAAAGACCTTTGCCACGATGGCGGGTGCCAGCAAC
>DAHUXF010000524.1 GCA_027307295.1 Acidobacteriaceae bacterium | reverse complement strand
ATTGAGAGCGGATGCGTAAAGTCATTTCATAACCTGGGAGTGTGCGATTCCGAGTAGCGAATCATTCCAAACGAAAATAAAGCCGTCTGCACATAAATCAGTGCAAAGTAGTGCATCATGCGGCGGCAACATGATAAAAAATGTTGCAAAATTAATGCAATTTGACATCAAATCATCTAACATGGTGCACCTTCAGCTGCACTGCTTTCGCAGCTTTAGAGTTTGCAATTTCAGGTTTCGGATCGTACTGGCCGGAAGATTTACTGGTGAAGCCGCCACTTCCCAGGAGAAACTCCCCGATGCTGAAGATCAGCAAGGCTGATTACGACCTAATTCGATGGGAAGCCAAACGCAGCTATCCCCATGAGTGTTGTGGTATTTTGCTGGGCAACGTGACAGACGAACACCGTGTCGTCACCATGACATTGCCCTGCCAGAACATGCGCACGGATTCCCCGGTAAACCGTTATAGCATCCATCCTGAACAGGTGATTGCGGCCATGAAGCTGGCCCGTAACCGAAGCGAGCGCATTATTGGCTTCTATCATTCTCATCCGGACCATTCGCCGCACTATTCTTCCACCGATCTGGCTGAGGCCCACTGGTTTGACTGCTCTTATATGATCACCAGCGTGGAACGTGGTATTGCGGGCGTTACCGCGTCCTATGCGCTGGTGGGTTCTGAAACGCAAAAAAAATTCCATGAAGAGAGCATTGAGATTCTGGCCAACCAGAGTTCCCTGCTTTATGCCACGTAAAAAAGATATATAATGCTCCCATGAAGTCCCACACTTCATTCCCGCGTGTTGCCTCAGCCAAAATGGCCCGATGGCTGATGCGGGCCCCCGCCCGTTAATTATTTTTCATCATCAAAAGCAGAACCTCCGGACCATTGAGTTCCATCAGAACAAAAAATTTTTAACGGCAGAAAGGATTTATCATGGCCACCACTCTTGCGCCGCACGAGCTTCCATCCCTTAACAATGAAGAAGTCCTCCGCTACTCCCGGCATCTGATCATGCCGGAAGTAGGTATGGAAGGACAACAGAAGCTCAAGGCAGCCCGGGTCCTGTGCATCGGCACGGGCGGCTTGGGATCGCCGCTGGCGCTTTACTTGGCGGCGGCCGGGGTGGGCACGCTCGGCCTCGTCGACTTCGACGTGGTGGACTATACCAACCTGCAGCGCCAGGTCATACACTTCACCGGCGACGTAGGCCGGCCCAAGCTGGAATCAGCGAAAGAGAAGATTGCGGCCATCAACCCTTTTGTCAACGTGAAAACATTTAACACCAGGCTTACAAGCGAGAATGCACTCCAGATTTTTGCCGGCTTCGACATCATTGTGGACGGCACAGACAATTTCCCAACGCGCTTCCTGGTGAATGATGCGTGTGTGTTCACAGGCAAGCCGAATGTCTATGGATCGATCTTCCGCTTTGAAGGCCAGGCCAGCGTGTTTGCCACTAAAGATGGTCCATGCTACCGCTGCCTGTATCCGGAGCCGCCTCCGCCGGGGCTGGTTCCTTCATGTGCTGAAGGCGGAGTGCTGGGCATTCTTCCCGGCCTGGTGGGCCTGATTCAGGCCACTGAAACCATCAAGCTGATTCTGGGCAGTGGCCAGCCGTTGATTGGACGGTTATTGCTGGTAGACGCCCTGGGCATGAAATTCCGCGAGCTTAAATTGCGCAAGAACCCTGACTGCGTGGTTTGCGGAACGCACCCCAGCGTGACTAAACTCATTGATTACGAAGAATTCTGCGGACTGCGAGGACAAGAAAAACCCGTGACTACCGGCGTTCCGGAAATTAGCGTAGAAGAACTAAAGCGGCGTCTGGACGCAAAAGAGGACCTGTTCATTCTGGATGTGCGTGAGCCCCATGAGTACCAGATCTGCAACCTCAATGGACATCTTATCCCGCTGAATGATCTGCCGCGGCGCGTGAATGAACTGGACCCCAGTAAAGAGATGGTGGTCCATTGCCGTTCCGGCGCGCGCAGCGCACGGGCGGTCGGCTTTCTGCAGCAGGCAGGCTTTGCCAAAGTCACCAACCTGGCGGGCGGCATTCTTGCATGGGCAGACCGGATCGATCCCAAGGTCCCGAAATACTAAGTCCCAGGAAGCAGACCAGCACGCCGCTGCGCAACCGTGGCCTTGACAGGGCCGCATCATGATTTACGCGCAGCGGTACTGATCCAGCAGCGCTTCAGGCTGGCAATGCGTGTCGCTAGACGCCCGGTTCTTCGTCTGCCGGATCGGGCACTTCTTCATCGCGCGGCGGTAAATCCAGATCGTCCATGGGCTTCTTTTTCGCCTTGTTGTTCAATTCATGGCGACGCTGCTGCGATTTGCGAATCACTTCAGCAAAACGGTTCTTTGAGTCATCGGTGGGAGGCTTCTTTTC
>DAHUXF010000523.1 GCA_027307295.1 Acidobacteriaceae bacterium | reverse complement strand
CTTGGCCGCACTCACTATCATGTCACCAACGATAGCGGCCAATCTTCTGATGCCGTGCTGAAAGGCTCCGTCATTTCCGCGCGCGCCGCTCCGCTGACCTATGACGCGCAGACCGGACGCATCTCCAGCGCCGTGGTCACCGTGTCAATGAAAGTGTCTTTGGCTGACCACTCCGGCCACATTTTTTTTGAGAACCCGAACTACACCTTCCGCCAGCAGTATCAGGTATCGCGTGAAGTCACCAGCTTTTTTGAAGAGGAGACCCCTGCGTTGCAGCGCATGTCACAGGACTTTGCCCGCACCCTGGTCAGCGATATTCTGGAGGCGTTCTGATGGCCGGCCGCAGCTTTGCTCCGGCAGAACGGTTCGCCTCTGAGGTGGCAGGCCGCAAGCTGCGCCCTGCGTATGTACTCATTGGCGACGAAGTTTTCTTTCGCGACCAGTGCCGGCAGGCGCTTCTGCAACATCTTGTCCCGGACGACCTGCGCGACTTCAGCCTGCATGATCTTGATCTGACGGACGTAAGCCTGGCCGAAGTGCTGGACCGCGCGCGCACGCCCTCGCTGATGGCGCCGTTTCAGGTGCTGTTTGTGCGCGGCGTAAAAGAGCTTTATGGCCGCGGCTCCCATGCTGAAGAATTCGCCGCGATTGAAGCCTATATGAAAGACCCCAATCCTGATGCGGTGATTATCTTTGTTGCCGACCACATCAGCATTCCTGCCGATGTCCGCCGCATGGAGATGACCGACAAGGACCGCTATCAGAAGATCCGGGAAGACCTGGGTCCGTTCTGCGGCATCGTGGAACTGGCGCGCGTGGACGAAAGTGACGGCATCCGCTGGGTGATCGCACAGGCGCAAAAAGAAAATGTAAAAGTTGACCAGGACGCAGCCCGTGAACTGGTAGACGCGCTGGGCGCGGACATGATGCTGGTGAGCCACGAACTGGAAAAACTGATTCTCTATGTGGGCGAGAAGAAGCAGATCACCCTGGGCGATGTGGAAACCATGGTGCTCGCCGCCAAGCAGCGTTCGCTCTATGAACTTACTGACGCCATCTCCGCCAAAGACAAAACGCGCGCTCTGGCCGTGCTGGACGCCTTGCTTTCCACCAGTGAAGGCGATGACGCCGCCATCGGACATCTCTACATGCTGGCCCGCACGTTCCGCCAGATGCTGGTGATCCTGGAAAAAAATGTTCGCGATGCCCGCGCCATATGGCAGGCGCTGTGGCAGGGCTTCCGCCTGCCGCCCTTTGCCGCAGAAGATGTAATCCGCCAGGCCCGGCGTTACAAATCCCGCCGTGAACTCACGCGCGCACTCCGGTTGATCGCCCGCGCTGACCTGGCGCTGCGCTCCAACGCTCCCAGCAAACGCCTGGTGCTGGAAAATCTAGTCATGCAACTGGCCGAGGAGCCAAAGGTCGCACCCCAAGTGTGGCAACAGGACGAACTACTGCCGGTTTAAGCTCCCATCACGGCTACACCGACTGGTTTTTTTGGAAAAACCACAAGAGACACGAAGAAAACCAAAAGCGCTGATTTTGGTGAGATCAGGCGCCAAGGGGCCAAACAGTAAGATCTGAGCTTGCTGATTGCCAATGGCTATTTGCTGAAATGCCGGTGGCGCAGAGGTACAGGGAGCGCGTTCGGTGCGCAAAAACTACGCAAAGTCCGACTCTTGATCGCCAACAACTGTTATATCCCGCCGCGTGTCCCACCCGGTTTCCCATCCCTTATAAACCCGAGGGCACCCAACACCATTTATGAGGACGATCGAGAAAACGCCCTGATGCAGCATGGTTGTGATCAGCACCTTCGGGGCATTTGATCCCAAAATATGTCTTCGGTTAGTATCGCCGCCCTACGGGGCTTGTATCTTGTTATTCCATACGTGACCAGGGCTTCCGCGTCTGGTCTAGACTCGTTCGCGCTCTACGGCGCTGGAATATCCATCCCGGCTTCCCGTGCCGCTCGCCTTCAGTAGGCTACTTCTGGTTGCGCCTGACGGCGATTGGTTCACTGCTTGTGCGGAGCCCGCAAGCCCTTCCCCATGATGCAGCCAAGTTTACATATGCTCCAGTCCCGCGCCAGCGGGACGAATCGTAGTAGCCCGCTGTTTCAACAGCGGGAAAGCGTACCAAATAACGATGTGAGTCCCCTTTTAGGGGACGGCTGAAGGTTTTGGCACCGTGTGAATAGGTGAAAGGACACCCAATACGCCGATGTCGCGGACGCACGATTGGGTCAGTGAAAATCCGTGTCATCCGTGTTAGCAGTAAGGTTTGCTACTCTTCACATATGAGCAACATCGTCGCTGTGCTTTTATTCAATCTCGCGCCACTGTTTCTTACGCAATCCAACGGCATCACGCTCCACCAGACCGTCCAGATCGACGGCGCCA
>DAHUXF010000522.1 GCA_027307295.1 Acidobacteriaceae bacterium | reverse complement strand
ATCGCGCCCTGCGTTCACGCCATCAGCGCGGATATAGTCCAGGCGGTTGAAGTATTGCGAGTATCGTGTCAGCAGAGACCGCAGGCTCACCGTGACGCAGTAGCGTCCGAGCGGCGCCGGCATCACCAGGTGGATAGGCCGTTCAAAGCCCGGCACCTTTTCCAGCCGCAGGATATACACATCCACGTGATCTTCACGCACCGTGCCATGCCGGTGAATGTTGAACTGCCATGAGCCATCGGCGCGGCCGCCGGAGACCTTCACGCCGATCCGTTTGCCCGCGCACAGCAGGTTGAACGGGCTGCGCGGGTCGGCCACATGCGATACGCCGGCCAGCCCATGTCCGCGCAACCATGACGCCACTGCCGCCACCGATGAGTGTCCGGCATTGCGCCGTGCCGGCAGCAGCGCCGTGATGTGCCGGGGATTCACGCAGTCGCGCGTCTGGCAGGTGAGGCCCACGTATATTTCCGGCGTGAGGGCGGGGAAGCGCAGAGCGTACACGTACCGCCGGGCGCTGATGCTGACCTTTTTTTCGTCGACAAAAAATTGCGGGACGCCGTAGTGGCACGGCCCGGTCCAGGGCCAGCATTCGTTGTCTCCGCGCCGCTCCACCTGCGACCAAAAGCGCTCTTCAGTTGTCATGATTACCTCCCTGCGGTGCGCGTGATTGCATTACGCTGTTCAAAATCTCATGCGTGATTCCTGCTCTTTCCTCTGTCATCCTGAGCGAAGCGTGCGTGAACGCGCACGCGAGTCGAAGGACCCCGCCGCCGCTTGCGCCACCATGCCGCATCAAGGTGTTCTCACGAGAAACTTTGTTTTGCCCGCGTATAAATGCACTGTAGGCACAATCAAATAACTGTTTCGTGTGAACGCCTTGATGCCGTACTTATTACTCATATATCTATATCCTCGGGGTCCTTCGACTTGCTCTCGCTTCGCGTTGCTCAGCTCGATCGGCGCTCAGGATGACAAGATAGTGACGACAACGCTGAAAGAAGCAAGGGGGCTGCCTTGCTAAGCGCTGACGCTGAGTGCCGAGTGCCAATCGCCATTTGCTAATTGCCAATCGCTTGCATTGATTTCTACAACTCCCTCGCCACAAACCGCATGTATTGGCCGTGGTAGTACACCGGTTCAATTCCGGTTTCTCCGCTGCGTTGTTTGCCCAGCACAATTTCGTCTTTGCCGGTGTACTGGTCGTATTCATCCACGGGGCGGAAGATTAGCAGCACGGTGTGCGAATCATTTTCCAGTGAGCCTGATTCTTTGAGATCGAACTTGGTGGGCCGTTTGTTCATGTTCTGGTCGCGCGGGCGCGGCATCTGCGAAAGGCCCACCACGCCGATGTTTTCTGACTTTGCGAGGCGGCGCATGATCTTCGATACGCGCGTCATCTGCTGGCGTTCGTCGCGGCCCGGCGCGTCCACAATCTGAAGATAGTCAACAATCACCAGTCCAATGTTCTGCTGGCGCACCAGCAGCCGTGTGCGCGCTTCAATCTCCGTGGCGGAATAGGCTTCAGCGTCTTCAATAAAAAGCGGCCACGTGTCCACTGCTTCGCGCGCGGCGTTCAGGTCCGCGCCTTCCACCAGGCTCAACAATTTCGGGTTCTTCACATGCCGGTAATTCACATGTCCGGCGGCGCTCCACAGGCGCTCCAGCAGCGAGTGGCGGTCCATCTCAATGGAGAAATACGCCACGGGAATTCCCTGGCCGGCGTTGGCTGCGGCCATCTGCAAGGCCAGCGCTGTCTTGCCGTCACCGGTGCGTCCGCCGATGGTCCAGAACTCGCCGCGACGGATGCCGGTGGTCCTGAAGTCCACGGCGTCAAGGCCGGTGCTGAATCCGATCAGGCGGTTCTCCGCATCACGACGCGCCACCAGCCGCTGCCAGGTCTCACCGGAAAATTCAGCCACACGCGCCGCGCCGTCTTTGTTGCTGTCTCCTTGCAGCGCGAGCAACTGCTCCTGCATGGCGCCGATCACGTGGCTGGCCGGTGTGTCCTGGTCATAGGCGGAATCAGTGGCCGCCTGCGCAAGATGGATCACCTGGCGCAGATGCGCCTTGTGCCGCACAATGCGCACATACTGCTCAATGTTGCGGACGCGCGGCAGTCCGTCTGTAAGATTGGTCACGTAGGCCACGCCGCCGACGGATTCAATCTCGCGATGCTGGCCGAGCTTATCTGTGAGCGTGACAAAATCGATGGGCGATCCGCTCTCAAAGAGCTCCACCATGCGGCAGAAAATTCTTCTGTGCGAGTCCAGAGCAAAGTCGACAGGCCGCAACGCCGTGACCGCCTGGTTGTACGCAAAGCCGGTCTGGTCCAGCAGGACCGCTCCAAGAATGGCGCGCTCCGCTTCGGCGTTGGCCGGTAATGCGCGGTCAGTTTGCTTCA
>DAHUXF010000521.1 GCA_027307295.1 Acidobacteriaceae bacterium | reverse complement strand
CCCTTCCGCCCGGACCGCCCTTCAGGTCGCGCAATCAATGGCCAGTTCTCTGGAACATCTCGGTACGGACTATGTTGACAGTTACGTGCTGCATGGCCCATCGTCCCGTCATGACTGGACCAGCGATGACGCGGAAGCATGGGAAGCGATGGTCAAGGAGCGCAATGCCGGACGCGCGCGCCTGCTGGGCGTGAGCAACGTTCAATTGAGCCATCTTGAGCAGATGGCGGCCGCCCATGATGAAATGCCGGCTTTTGTCCAGAACCGCTGTTATGCCCGGTTCGGATGGGACCGCGAAGTCCGGGCCTTCTGCCACGATCGCAAGATCATCTACCAGGGCTTTTCCCTTCTCACCGCCAACCTGGACGTGCTGCGCCATCCCACCATCACCGGATTTGCCACGCAGTTCCACGCTACCCCAGCCCAGATTATTTTTGCTTTTGCGCGCACCATCGGCATGTTGCCACTGACTGGAACATCCGATCTCCATCACATGAAACAAGACCTTGCCAGCCGGGAGTTGACGCTTCCGGCGGAGGTGGCGCCGATGATCGAATTCCTGGCTGGTTAGCGCCTCTTTTCCCGAGGCTTTTTCTCCGGCATCACAAACGGCTTTTCTTCAATGCCGCAGGCCCGCGCTACGGTCACGGCGTTCAACGCGCTTTCCGGCTGCTCTTCATGCTTAAAGAAGGCATAAATTTCACGCTCGGCCTGATATCTCTTCAACTCGTCCACCACCTGCTGCAGGTCCGGCGTGCTGTATTCCGGCTCGCGAAACCGGTAGTACAGAAAATCCGCTGTCTCGATCTTGGGTACGGCAATCTTCTCACTCTCCGCCCAGCACAGGGCGGCATTCCTGCTCTTCAATATCTCGTACACGGCACTCGTAAACCAGCTTTCATGCCGGAACTCAAAAGCAAACCGGTAGGCAACCGGCAGCAGTTGTGCAAAGGCCCGCAAAAGATCGAGATCGGCTTTGAGGTTGGGCGGCGTCTGAATCAGGATAGGCCCCAGCCTGCCCGATTGCCGCATCGGCTCCAGGCTTTGCAGAAAGAACCGCATGGACTCATCACAGTCCTTCAGCCGTTTGAAATGTGTGATGGATTGATGCACCTTGGCGGCAAAGCGGAAGTCTGCGGGCGTGGCCGCCAGCCATCCGGCAATCGCACTTTCTGTGGGCATGCGTCGGAAGGTCGCGTTTAACTCTACCGCATTCAAACGAGTTGCATAGAACTCAAGGAAGCGTTTTGACGGCAGCTTCTCTGGAAAGAACGCCGGCTTCCAGCTCGCGTAGGCCCAACCTGAAGTCCCAATATGCAGGTCCATTCAAAGGAGTGTATAGAAGCTTGCGGGCTGTGAGCAAAGCGTATACCATAAAAAGCCCCGGCATGGAAGCCGGGGCGGAGAGGTTTAACGGCCAAGGTTAAAAATTAAGTTTCAGCCGCATCTGCATGGAGCGCCCAATCGAGTTGTCATTGAGCAAATTCAGGAACGGCGATATCTGCCCCGGCTTTACGTTCGTGTTGCTGTTGACAACGCGCGATGGGACGGTAATGAAGTTGATGGTATTGGTTGCATTGAACATGTCCACGCGGTATTCAAAATTGCGGCGTTCGCCGAGTTTGAAGGACTTGGCAATGGACATATCCAGGTTATTGAAGCCTGGCGTCAGCTGCGTGTTTCTTCCCACCGTCCGGGCATTTGGAAGACCGATGCCTTCAACCCAATGGACCGTGGAAGGATTAACGCATGCGCCATTCAGGTCAGGATTCGCAAATCCTGTAGAACAACCTGGGGCTATCACGGCCCGGGTATTCAGTGGCGCAGCCGGGTTACCGATGTCTGGCCGGTCAGGTCCGCTCTGGCCGTCACCATTACGGTCCGTGCCATTGCTCATGGTATAGGGCTCGCCGGTCTGCCAGTCAGCAATCCCAGCCAGCTTCCAGCCGCCGAGAATTTGCCGCATCAAGCCGTTCCGGGGCGCGCGAATCTCCCATGAAAACCCGATCGAGCCAACATGGCGGCGGTCGAAGTCCGAAGAACCGTAGTCAATATGCGGGCTGGCCCCCAGGACTTGCGATACAGACTGAAACGAGCTGGGGGTGGAATCAAAGCCAAATACGTCACTCACATCATCCAGGAAGTGCGCATAGGTGTAAGAGCCGCGCAACATGACCGGCCCAATGGGAGTGTCTTTGAACTGGCGCTTGAGTTCAAACTGTAGCGATTCATAGTTGGAGTTGGCTGAAGCGGCGCGAACAGTACGGACTCCCACCTGTGGCTGGAAGCGGACGCCGGGAGCGACAAACGGGTTCATGTCAATCGTCCGGTAGAGATGGTGTGAGACCGATCCAACATAGGAGGTGTCCCAGAACAAACCGTACGGCAGCTCGCGCTCAAATCCCAGTGA
>DAHUXF010000520.1 GCA_027307295.1 Acidobacteriaceae bacterium | reverse complement strand
AGATAAAACGTTCCATGGATCGGTCCCCCACCAAGCCTTACGAAACGCAGCTCTAGAAACTTGGATGTGAATCTCGATGCTCATGGTGCCTGCACCCAACAATTACGGGCGGGTAAACAGCATGTCAAGGGCAACTCTGCTGCTGCAGATCACATCATTGATTAACGATCAACAGCACATCTCCTCTGTTAATCCCTAAAATGTGAAACCTCAAAATGTGCTGTGAGGATTTTATGTTCAAGCCCGTTGGGGCGTCAAATTTTGCTCGCCGGAGTTTTCAAAGAAGTTACTTTCGTGATTGGTCCGCAGGCAGGTGTTGTGAAAATAAGCGAAAGAAATTAGGGAATTTTAGTTTTTCGATCACATCAGGAAAAGATTTTTGTGATTTTCTTACTCTCAGGGGTAGCTGAACGCCGTGCACTTGTTTATAATCATCCGTTTTCATCAGTAATCTGAATCACAGTTTCATCCGTGGTAGAAGATCACAGGTGATTTCCCCTGAGGAACGGCCGGATCGCGTCAATGTGCTCTAACCAGCGCGACGGTTTTCGCAGGAAGAAGTTTAAATAATGGCACAGATTTTTCACCGCAGTGCGAACACTCTGGCTCGGGCCAGCATCCTTGGCGTAGTACTGCTTCTCTCCGCTGTAGGGGCAGCGCTTATGAAATTGCAGCGCTCGCCCTATGTTACCCGGCAGCACATTGCGCCGGAGCAGCCGATCCCCTTCAGTCATCAGCATCATGCTGCAGGCCTGGGTTTGGATTGCCGCTATTGCCATACCTCTGTAGAAGATTCAAGTTTTGCCGGTATCCCTCCCACCAAAACCTGCATGAACTGCCATGCGCAGATCTGGACCAGCGCCAAGATGCTGGCTCCGGTGCGCTTCAGCTTCAATAGCGGTCAATCGTTGCAGTGGATCAGAGTGCACGATCTGCCTGATTTTGTGTACTTCGACCACAGTATCCACCTGGCCAAGGGCGTTGGTTGCGTCAGTTGCCACGGGCAAGTGGATGAGATGCCTCTAATGTACGCGGAAAATACGCTGCAGATGGAGTGGTGCCTGAACTGCCATCGTGAGCCGGAGAAGTTCCTGCGCCCGCGAACGGAAGTGTTCAACATGAAGTACCAGCAGCCCAGTCCGGAGCGCCCGGTGGAAGTAGATGTCAGCGGGAAGAAAACCTCTTTCACTGACCAGTTGTTGCTGGGCAGGGCTTTGCGGCAAGAATATCACCTGCGTTCAACGCAGGACATCACCAGTTGCTCCACCTGCCACCGATAAAGGGTGGAAACAATATGGAAACGAATGTCTAACAAAAACGATTCAAGTCCCAATCTGATTTCCCCCGGTGAGATCAAGCCCGCGACCCTGGAATTGGAGGCCGTGCGCAAGAAGCTGGCGGATGCCAGCGGGCCAAAGTATTGGCGTACGCTGGAGGAACTGGCTGATCAAAAAGCCTTTGGTGAACTGCTGGAGCGGGAATTTCCCCGTCAGGCTTCAGAATGGGTTGATCCAGTTTCCCGCCGCAGCTTTCTTAAGCTCGCAGGCGCGTCCATGGCCTTGGCCGGTCTTGCCGGATGCACCAAGCAGCCACTGGAAGAAATTCTACCTTACGTTCGTCAACCAGAGCAGCTGATTCCCGGACGCCCGGTTTTTTACGCCACGGCCATGCCGTTGAACGGGCATGCCATCCCCTTGCTGGTGGAGACCCATGAGTTCAGGCCCACCAAGGTTGATGGCAATCCTCAACATCAGGCCAGCCTGGGCGCGACCGATCTTTTTGCGCAGGCTTCCATCCTTGATCTTTATGATCCTGACCGTTCCACCACGCTCACGCACATGGGTGAATCTGCTCCGTGGGGTGAATTCCTGCGTGATGTCGGCAGGCGGGTAACTGATCTCCGTGCCATTCAGGGTGCGGGCCTGCGTTTTTTGACCGGAGCTGTGACTTCTCCTACATTCGGCATGCAGATGAAGGCCGTGCAGCAGCTTTATCCGCAGGCCAAATGGCACCGCTGGGACCCGGTCAATCGCGATAATCTGCGCGTTGGTTCAAAGATGGCGATGGGCGGCTACTACGATCCCATCTATAAGTTTGAAGCCGCGGCTGTTGTGGTTTCACTGGATGCCGATTTTCTCTCAGGCTCATGGTTCCCCGGCTTTGTCCGTTATTCGCGCGACTTCATGCACGGACGCAAGCTGGACCAGGGCAATGAGATGAACCGGCTGTACGTGGCGGAAAGCGTTCCCACCACTACAGGATTCAAGGCAGACCATCGGCTGGGGCTGCGTCCATCAGAAGTAGAAAACGTTGCGCGCGCGCTTGCTGCCCGGCTGGGAGTTGGGGCCGCCGCAGGTGAGTTGACGGAAGAGCAGCGGAAGTGGGTTGAGGCCGCTGCCGCTGACCTGTCCGAACACAAAG
>DAHUXF010000051.1 GCA_027307295.1 Acidobacteriaceae bacterium | reverse complement strand
CATTGGGTCCTATCTCAACTGCACATTATTGGCGGCACGCAAGCCGTTGACATGGGAGGGAACGACTGGAGAATTGTCGGCAATGATATTGAGTGTCCCGGCGCGGACAGCCAGGTGGGATGCGTGGAGACCAGCCAGGCCAGCCAGATCAAGTTTTACGGCAATGAAGTGCATAACTCGGGTGTGAGTCCGAGGTCGTCAAAGTTTTATCATGCCGTTTATTTCAGCACGGACTCCAACCACATTGATGTGGGCTGGAACCACATTCACGATAATTTTACCTGCCGGGCGATCCAGTTTCATTCTTCGCCGCTGTGTCATCCGGGGTGTGGCGCGAGTGATGAAACCGGAAAAAATCAATTTGATCTGCATGTGCATGACAACCTGATACACGGTGACAACTGCAACGGCATTAACTTTGCCACCGTTGACCCATCGAAAGGGGCCGTGGAAGCCTACAACAACGTGATTTACCACGTGGGGTTGATGGACCCTTTACAGGAGGGCGGCGCTTTTTCCTGCATCTACCTGGCTGGGATCACAAACCACGGGCGCGCGGGAACGGGGACCGTGGAGATTTTCCATAACACGTTCTACGACTGCGGAGCCAACCATTCCCGCAATGCTGATGGCTCTCGTGGGGCGTTTAGCGTGGGTGGCAGGCCGCCGGCGTTGACGATGCGGCTGCGCAATAACATTGTGTACCAGCTTCCGGGAGAGGTCTATCTTGACGGCAACAAATCACAAATTACGGGTGATATGAACCTGTGGTTTGGAGCAGGAACTGCTCCGGCGCAGACCACGCATAACGTCAATGCCGATCCGCAGTTCTTTGATCTGGCAGCTTTTGATTTTCACTTAAAGAGTGGAAGTGCGGCCCACAATGCCGGAGCAACGGTGTCGCCTGCGAATCCATTTGCTGCCGGTGTTAAACCGGGCCGTGACAAAGATGGAATGCCACGGCCACAAGGCAAACCTGTTGATCTTGGAGCGTATGAGATACCGGACGGGAAATAACCAGTGCGGGCTGCGAGAGCGAGCTTATTCTGTCGCGTTTCCGGCGGCGAGGCGCAGGAGTCCGCGAAACTTTTCTGCCTGCTCCTGATCGCGTTGGGTCGCCAGTAAAAACTGGATTCCGTAGTTATAGCCCCGGCGGTGGCGCACAATCCCTTTGGCGCGCACCGGCCCCTCGGAAAATGGCGGGGTGAATTCAATGGCAACTTCATCGCCGGTCTTGAGTTCCATGCCCGCAAAAACCAGTACGCCACCTTCGCTCATATCGTGGCCCCGGCCGCTCATGATCTTGGTGTTGCCTTCGTGCGTGTAGATGACTCGGATAGGAAGGTTGAGCCTGTATCGCTGCCAACGGCGGAAAACTGCTCTTTCCTGCGAGGGATTGGCGCTGACTGGTGGCACTGTGCGTAAGCGGGCCTGTGTTGCCATGGATTTGATCATAATCCTTGCCGAATCTCGGGGGTAGTTACAGAAGTATCAGGCTTTCTCAACGTCCATGGAAGCCCAAAAGCAGAGCGCATCAGGCCCAGGATGGATGCAAATGTTTATCGTTTTGGGATGGTATTCCCGGTTTTGCAGGAATTAGAATTTTACAAGGAGATCGAAAGGTAAAGTCCCCTGAAATTTTCTTCCGGCAAAACAGAATGCGTGTCTCCCGTATTCTTGCGTACCGTCTAGGGCCCTAAGGTCTGTATTTTCAGGAGCGAAGCCGTCTTCCTGTTCTGGGAATTTGCCATAGCAAGAGAATTTGGACGCAGTATTGGAAACAAGCTTGCCGATTTCGGACGATTGCTATCCCTGAATGCAAAATGTAAATTACTGAATTCAAAAACCATAAACAAAAAATAATAATGGCCCTTGATTTGCACGTGGTCAGGGGCAAAGCTGGTTGATTTGCTTTAGAAAGAAATTCTTGCCAGATAAGTTTGAAAGACGAAGATTGTCCCGGCTGCCTGTGGCCGTTACGCTTCGCCTGCGCGTTTCAGAAACCCGCGAGTTTGATCTTGCACAGACGCACAACGTCAGCGCGCAGGGGATCTTTTTTTCTACTCGCGCGCAGATCGAGCCGGGCCAGCATGTCGATGCCGTTCTGGTTTTTCCCAAAGAGCTTACCTCAATGACTGAGCCTGCATTTGTAGGTTGCCAGGGTACGGTGCTGCGAGTGGACGAAGCGCTTTCCAGCGGCAAGCGGGGCGTGGCCATGGAAGTCACTAGCTATGACTTTTCTTCCAGTGCAGGAACATTGCTGGAAGGCGGCGGGCTCTGGCCGGACAAATCCTTTCTTGCGCCAAAACAAAAGGCTGGCCAATACTGACCAGCCTTTGGGGAACGGCGCTGCTCTAGCAGCGCACGATCTTGGGACTTTGAATGCCCTTGGTTGCGTTGCGTGTATCAATCACCAGATTGGCTTCGCGCACAATCTCCTCATAGTCGTAGGAGGAATGATCGGTAACAATGAGCACGCAGTCGTATTGCTTCAGGTTGTCGAGCGGTGTGTTGCGCATTTCCAGATTGTATTTGCGGCCGCGTCCAACATATTCAAAGAACGGATCGTTATAGCTTACCTGCGCGCCTTCCTTCTGCAGCAGTTCAATAATCGTAAGCGAAGGCGATTCCCGCAGGTCGTCAATATCTTTCTTGTAAGCCAGGCCCAGCACCAGCACTTTAGCGCCATTCAGGCTCTTGCGCTGCTGGTTCAACGCACTCGTGGTGGATGCCACAACATGATAGGGCATGTTGAGATTGACTTCTCCGGCCAGTTCGATGACGCGCGTGTGGAAGTCATATTCTTTGGCTTTCCAGGAAAGATAAAAAGGATCAATGGGAATGCAGTGTCCGCCCAGCCCCGGTCCGGGATAGAAAGGCTGGAAGCCAAACGGCTTGGTGGAGGCTGCCGCGATCACTTCCCATATGTCGACGCCCATGCGCAGGCAGAGCAGTTTGAGTTCATTGACCAGCGCAATATTAACGCAGCGGTAGATGTTCTCCAGCAATTTGGTCATTTCCGCCGCAGCTGGAGTGGAAACCGGGACCGTGCGATGAAAGATGGTGCCGTAAAGCTTGCGCGCCAGGTCCGTGGCCCGGGCATTCAATCCGCCGACCACTTTGGGGATGTCGCAACGCGCCACCGTGTCATTTCCGGGATCTTCGCGTTCGGGAGAGAACGCAACGTAGAAAATGTCTTTCTCGTCGGCTTCGCCGCGAGCGGCCTTCAGGCCCAGAGGGTTTTTTTCCAGGATTGGAATCAATAACTCTTCCGTGGTGCCGGGGTACGTGGTGCTTTCCAGCACAATCACCTGTCCGGGGCGCAAATGCGGCGCAATGGACTCAGCTGTTGCCGAGATAAAACTGAGATCGGGTTCATGATGGTCATTGAGCGGCGTCGGGACGCAGATAATGACCGCGTCCATGTTTGAAATCTGAGAATAGTCGGAGGTCGCAGTAAATCCCTTATGCTGCGCTGATTGAATCTCGGTTTCAGGAATGCGCACAATGTACGATCCGCCTTTGGAGAGCACAGCAATCTTTTTCGGGTCAATGTCAAAGCCGGTAATCCGGAAATCCTGCTCACTAAACAGAAGAACCAGGGGAAGCCCAACGTAGCCAAGGCCAATCACGCCAATCCGCGCAGAGCGGTTTTCAAGCTTTGCAGTTAACTGATCAAATTGTGACGTTGATATATATTCCATAGTTTTCATAACGGGACTGATAAGGGCATTTTACATGCCAAACATGTCTCAAGCACAAGAGGGCGTCAGAACCAATAAACTATTCCAGGTCTTATGGATAGATAGATTCAGCAAGCAGGAAATCAAAATGTTCTTCTGATCAGATGAAAAGCTTTGCATACTATTTCCTGAAGCATGCGAATGTTGTTCGTAATCACTTAAGAGTAATGCCTGTAGTCCGGGTTTAATCCCTCAAGTTTTATGCCGATTTGCTTTTTGTCGTGTGGTTGGTGATATTCGAGAATATGCCTGTGCCCCAGACTCATGTGCCCCAGACTCAATTGTTATCTGACGTGCGCCAGCGCCGCCGGTCAAGAAAGCCATGGGCCCTGGTGCTGATATTAGTGATTGCACTGTTCGGTATTTTTTCCGGGCGCATGCTGGTGAGCGACCATCCGGAAAAGTCAGATGTGATTGTGGTGTTGGCCGGAGACAGCCAGGACCAGCGTTACCGGCGGGGCATGGAGTTGCTGCGAGCCGGTTATGGCAAACATCTGTTCCTGGATGCATCTGCTGATTCCAACTATTTTGGCCATACACCGGCGGAACTGGCCGGTGCCTTCATGAAGCAAGATGCAAAAGAGCTGGCCGCACAGGTGGGCGTCTGTCCCTTTGAAGAAGATTCCACGATGACAGAAACGCTCTATGTGGCCAGGTGTCTGGAACCATTGCATCCGCAAAACATATTGCTGGTGACCAGTGATTTTCATACCGCGCGCGCGCTTTCCATTTTTCGCATTCGATTACCCCAATATCGATGGTCCGTGGCCGCCGCCCACGACGAGCGAATCTTCGGCACTGCCTGGTGGCGGCACCGTGAATGGGCCAAGATAACGTTTGAAGAATGGCTGAAAGTTACGTGGTGGAACCTGATTGACCGCTGGCGGTAACCCAAGGTCTCAGTCCGGACTAAGTCCCATATTTCTGTAAAAAAACCCTTATCTTCAAAAGTCTCAGCTGTATGGGAAATCGATCTTCCCACTGTGAAAACATTTTCCTATACGTCATTCCCTTCAGCCATTTTAAGTCTCGATATCAATGTGGAAATGAACAGGGCGATTGAATATTAGTTGTTTATATTCAGCAGCTTAGATCATAGCTCAACAGGTTATCGCGTCTCCCGGAGGTTCATGTCCATTTGGACACTTTGGCGTTGTACATGCACATACGAACAACAGCATCCCCAGGTTGGAAATCTTGTACAGGCAAGCGATGGAGCCCCGATGAAGCAGACAGTTGAGCAAAACTTCGAGCTACCTCCCGACTCGGTCATTTTTGGCAGTTCCGAGGCGATGAGAAAGGTCCAGCGCGACCTTGCCCTTATTGCCACATCCGATGTGCCCGTACTGATTCAGGGAGCCAGCGGTACCGGCAAGGAAATCATCGCCAAACTGGTTCACCAGGCGTCACCTTTGTCGAAAGGCCCATATGTAAAGGTAAATTGTCCCGCGATTCCTGACGCTCTGCTGGAAAGCGAGCTTTTTGGATACGAGAAGGGAGCTTTCACCGGGGCCTACAACTCCAAACCAGGACTGATTGCCCTGGCAGACCGCGGAACGCTGTTTCTGGATGAAATCGGCGAACTAAGCATGGGCCTGCAATCAAAATTGTTGCAGGTATTGCAGGATGGAAAGTTCTGCCGCATTGGCGCGCAGGAAGATACGGTGTCGGAAGCGCGTGTGATCTGCGCCACCAATCGCGACTTAAAGCGGGAGATTGCCGCGGGTACGTTCCGTGAAGACCTTTTCTATCGCGTGAACGTGGTCAACATCGCTTTGCCGCCTTTGCGTGAGAGAAGCGCAGACATCCCTGAACTGACCGAATACTTCCGCGAGCATTTCAATATGCTGTACAACCGCAAGGCGCCCTCCCTCTCGGCCTCTTTGCTGCGCGTGTTGCAGGCGTATCACTGGCCGGGAAATATTCGCCAGCTGGAAAACCTGATCAAGCGTTACGTAATTCTTGGAACGGAGGCCTGCATCAGTACTGACCTGGCGGAGCCGGCGCCCAATACCTTTGATTTTGAAATTCCAGAAGAAGGCCCGGTGCCGCTCAAGAAGATCACCAACCAGGCGGTGCGGCGTTTGGAGCGCGAGATCATTCTGAAAGTTCTGCAGGCGCACCACTGGAACCGCCGCCGCGCGGCTGAAGCCCTCAAGATCAGCTATCGCGCCCTGCTCTACAAGATTCGCGATGCCGGTCTTTCCCCCAACCGTACTCCTGTTGTCCACAGCATGCCGGGGGAAGCTGCTGCGCCCGCGCCATCTTCGGAGCCGGAACCTGAAGTGGCGGGCGAAGTGGCAACGCCGGTAATGCAGGTAGCCAAGGTGAGTAATGCTTAAAATCGGCGGACAAAGGATACCTACGAAGACGCTGGTGCTGCTGGCGAGTGAGAGCCTGCTGATCATTCTTGGTCTGGCCCTGGCTACTGCCCTGCGCTTTATGTCGTCGCGCTGGGACTATGCCGGTGAAAACACCGTTGCGCGTTTTCTGGTGGTGGTCCTGATGTGCGAGTTCGCCCTCTATTACAACGATCTTTATGACATTGAGGTCATGAAATCGCGGGCCCGCTTATTGATTGGCCTGCTCCAGGCGCTGGGCGTCGCCTGCATTGGATTGGCGCTGCTGTATTACCTGGCTCCCGGCGTAAGTCTGGGACGCGGGATTGCCGCACTGGCTGTGCCCACCATCATGACGCTGATTTTTGGCTGGCGCATGTTACTGGACTCCAAAGGGTTCTTTTTCCTGCGCAGCCCGGAACGCGTATTGATTGTGGGGACGGGGCCCACCGGCATCTCTCTTACACGGGAAATCTGCTCGCGTCCCGATCTCAACCTGAAAGTGCTGGGCTTCCTGGATGAGAAGGGTGAAAACATTGGCAAGTCGCTGGTGAATCCCGGCATTATCGGCGGGTTGGGTGATCTGGAGATGCTGGTGAAGCAGCAGAATATTGACCGCGTGGTGCTGTCTCTGGCGGAGCAGCGCGGGCGCATGCCGTACCGCGAATTGCTGCGCTTGAAGTTTGCCGGCGTTACGGTGGAAGACGCGCATACAGTCTTTGAACGCATCAGCGGACGCATTGCCCTGGAGAAGCTTTCCCCCAGCTGGTTGATTTTTTCAGATGGGTTCCGCAAAAACAGGTTTCTGATGCTGGCCAAGCGTTCCCTGGACATTGCCGCGGCCCTGTTCGCCATTACGCTGACTCTGCCGGTGATGGGCCTGGTAGCGCTGGCGATTCTTCTGGAAAGTGGACGGCCTGTTCTGTTCCGGCAGAAGCGCATGGGGCTTCATGGCGAGCATTTTGAAATTTTCAAGTTCCGTTCCATGCGGCAGGATGCGGAAAAAGGTGGTCCCAGCTGGGCCTCTGACGGTGACAACCGCATTACCCGCGTGGGCAGTTTTATCCGCAAATACCGTCTGGACGAGCTGCCGCAATTCTTCAACATCCTGAATGGGACCATGAGCCTGGTGGGGCCACGTCCGGAACAGCCTTATTTTTGCGAGATGCTGGAGCAGAACATTGACTTCTTCTCGCAGCGGCATACGGTCCGTCCCGGACTCACCGGCTGGGCGCAGATTAAATATCAGTACGGATCCACAGTGGAAGACGCGAAACGCAAGCTGGAACTGGACCTCTTCTATATCAAACATCTTTCCATGTCCCTGGATGTGGCCATCATCTTTGAAACGGTGAAGGTCATTTTTCTGGGCAAGGGCGCAAAGTAGACGCAATGATTTCCCGCCGGGCCGCCCTGGCGGCAAGGCGAACAGAGAAGTGGAGCAAAGTATGGTTTCTTACAGAAAAATATTCATCAATGCCGTGGCGCTGACCGCAATCACTGGTGCAGCATGGCTGCCGGCGCAAACCCAGACCGCCAACCTCAAGTCGCCGGAGAAGGCCAGCACTGAAAATGCCAAGGCCACGGATGCCGCCAAACCGCCGGAGCCCGTGAAGATGGCGGACATTGTGCCTTCGGAATATATTGTCGGCGAATCGGACGTGATTCGCGTGAATGTCTGGAAGGAGCCGGAGGTTTCCCAGACCGTGGTGGTGCGCACCGACGGGAATATTTCCCTGCCTCTGATCAATGAAGTGAGAGTCAGCGGCATGACGCCCATCCAGATACAGACTCTGGTGGCGGAGAAGCTCAAGAACTTCCTCAACAATCCGCAAGTCACTGTGACGGTCGCGGACATCCGCAGCAAGCGCGCATTTATTACCGGAGAAGTCACCCGGCCGGGGACATATGCCCTGAATGCGCAGACAACGGTCCTGCAGTTGATCGCGCAGGCGGGCGGGTTTACTCCTTTTGCCAAGAAAGACGGAATTATCGTGCTGCGCACGGAAGATGGAAAGCAATCGCGCTTGAAGTTTAAGTACAAGGAAGTGGTTCAGGGTAAAAACGCGGAGCAGAACGTCGCTCTACATCCAGGAGATACGGTGGTGGTGCCATGAAGAAAAACTACATGAGAAACTGGGCCCTGCTTGCGCTGTTGCTTGCCGTCATGGCGCTGGATTCGCCGGCGGCATTGGCGCAGGCTGCTGACAGCAGCCGAAATGCTGCTGCGGACGCGAAGGCCCAGGATGCAGCAAAGAATGATAGCAATGCTGCTGCCGCGCAGGACACTGTTGACAAATCGAGCTCATCGTCTGCCGCTGACGAACCGTGGTACGCCAACAGTGAAGGCGCGTACACCGTCTCCCTGGGTACAGGGCAGTTGATCAGCCTGTCTCCGCAGCCCCGCACGGACCAGTCGATTCCCAGCGGTGAATACGTTGAAGGCGCGCAGTCCGTGTACCTGAAGAGCCGCGATTACAAATACCAGTTGTTCTACGGCGGTTCCATATCGTCTGTGTACACGAACAGCCTTGGCGGCGTGGGCGCGAGCCAGGACCTGGTCTCGACGTCGATTAACCCATACCTTGCCGTTTTCCTGCCCACGCGGACCGGGCGTTACCTGCTGCAGTATTCCACGGTGGTGAATCCTAATGACACCTCCAACGGCGGGCCGCAGGCATATCACACGGCAACACTCAGCGCGATGGGATCATTCAGTGAGCGCTGGTACTGGAGCGCGCAGTCCAGCGGCAGCTATGGATCAGAGTCCGCGCGTCTGCAGGGGCCTTTGAGTTTCCTGGTGGTGCAGAGCACGCCGATCGCCAATACCTCTGCCACTGCCGTGCTGCTGCGCGCCAAGAACGTTGCTTTCTCGGAAAACAGTTTCTCAGTCGGATGGCTGAAGAGCCGCCGCGACAAAATTAGTTTTACCGTGCTCCATGTCTACACAGGAATTGCTGGCGCTTCCACAAATTCCTTTGGCAGCCATTCCAACGCCATTGGCGGAACACTGGAATACGTCCGGTCGATCACCCAGCGTTTTGACCTGCGCAGTTACGGTGAAGCGGAAAAAGTATTGAATGGTCCCACGTGCGATACGGCGGGCGGCGGACTGGGCCTGGGCTTCAAAATGACCCATTCGGTTGAAGTGGATGTGCGTGGCGGCCCGCAATGGTCGTCACCGACGTGTGGTGCGCCGCAATCGGCCAACTTCAGCGCCAGCGTGGTCAAGAATTTCGGCAACCAGGACAAGATCTACGCTTCCGTGAACCGCGTGTTCACCACCATTGCCCGCCTGGATAGCCGCTGGGAAGACAACGCTACGGTCGGCTTTGCCAAAGGCTACCGCCGTTACAGCTTTATTACAGACGCCGGGTATCTGCGTGGAACGCCCATCACAACCGTGGTGCCGTCGTATCAGGGTTATTTTGTGGCCCCCCGTGTGCGCTACAAACTCATGAACAACCTGGGCATCAATGCAGGCTACCGCTCATTCCATGGCACGGGCGGCAACCTGGTGAGTGGAAACTTAAGCTATGCCTCAGTCGGGCTGGAGTGGTATCCAGCGCCGGTGCATTTCCGATAAAAACCGCGACGTGGAGAAAAAACAAAATGAACCAGGCAACGCATAACGGACCAATGGACCAGATACTGGCTTTCTGGAATACCGCGCGGCACTATCGCCTCTGGATATTCCTGGGCACGGTCTTTTTCTCGCTCGCGGGATTTACCTTTGTTCTGCTGATTCCGGACCGCTACAAGGCGGCGACCACCATTCTGGTAGACCCGCAGAAGGTGCCTGAGAAGTATGTCAGCCCCACTGTGAGTTCTGATCCGGGCCAGCGCCTGAACACCATTACACAACAGGTGCTCAGCGTGACCCGCCTCCAGCAGATCATCGACGATATGCAGCTTTATTCGGACCTTCGCGGCAAGGTTTCCCGCGAAGAGCTGATTGAACTGATGCGCAAGGACATTACCATCACGGTGAAGCAAGGTTCATCGTCCGGCTTGAGCGCTTTTACCATTGAGTATGAAGGGCGGCAACGCAATCAGGTGGCGCAGGTGGCCAATCAATTGGCGGCCAGCTTCATTGAGTGGAACGTCAAAAGCCGTGAACAGCAGGCCCAGGACACAACTGAGTTCCTGGCCGCGCAACTCAAGGAAGCCAAGCAGAACCTTGAAGAACAGGAAGCCAAGGTAAGCGCTTTTAAAATGCACCATCTGGGTGAAATGCCGGAGCAGCAGGCGGCCAATCTGCAAGCGCTAACGCAGTTGCAGACGCAATTCCAGGCCAATGCGGATTCCCTGAACCGTCTGGAAGTGGAGCGCACATTGTTGTCGCGGGGGCTGGAACCCAGCACTTCAGGCACGGTGAAAGCTGTTCCCACTACGGAGCGCTCCCGGCTGGAGGCAGAGAGACGCCAGCTGAAAAGCGAACTTCAGGGACTGCAGAACCGCTATACCAGCGCCCACCCTGAAGTGGTGGACACGGCATCGCGCCTGCAGCGTGTTGAAGACCGCCTCAAGGCCCTGCCTCCCGATCCGCCCATGCTGGCCGAATCGCAGGACAACTCAGCCAGCGCGGTGCGGCTGCAACTGCTGGACCGCGATAGCCGGCGGTTGAACGAAGAGCAGAAGCGCATCACGCAACAGATGGCTTCTTATCGCGCTAAAGTTGATGCCGTGCCGGTCCGCGAACAGCAAATGGCGGAACTGAACCGTAATTACAGCGTATCCAAAGACCACTACCAGTCCCTGCTGGATAAAACCTTCTCCGCTGGAATGGCGAACGATCTGGAAAAGAAGCAGCAGGCCGAACACTTTACGATTCTGGATATGGCCCAGGTCCCGGAGAAGCCTTTCAAACCCAAGCGCGCATTGATGCTGGTGGGCGCATTCCTTGGGGCATTGGCAGCGTCCCTGGGATTGGCCTATCTGAAAGACGCATTGAACGGTACGCTCAAGATTGAGCGGGAACTCAAGGCCCTTCTGCCTCCCGGCATTCCCCTTCTGGCAGCGATACCAAAACTAAATAACGCGAAGGAGCGCAGACGTAATTTCCGTTTCGCCGTCATTGCGGTGTTGATCGCCTTGATTGGATGCGCGCTGGAAGCAGGATTGTTTATCAAGCTGCATCCGATCCTGTAGACACGCACGCCGCGATTTCGACGTCGCCAAAACACGGTTTTCCGCAGCTGTCACGGAAAGCTTGAGGCCTGTTCCCATGAGCGCAGTCAAAACTCTTTACCGGCACTCGTCCCACTATATGGGTGGGCGAGTGGCCATGATGCTCCTGGGATTTCTCTCCTTTCCCGTTTTTACGCGCGTATTTTCGGTGGCCGACTATGGGGCCATCAACCTGATCACCAACATCGTTCTGCTGCTGACGGTGTTGTC
>DAHUXF010000519.1 GCA_027307295.1 Acidobacteriaceae bacterium | reverse complement strand
GTCGATCGATTTTGTGAAAATTGCCGAGGCTTGTGGCGCTGTCGGAGTCAGGATTGAAGATCCCAAAGAATGCGGCGCTCTCCTGGATAGAGCAATCGGAGCCAGTGCGGGTGGCCCCGTTCTGATTGAAGCCGTGGTTGATCCCTTTGAAGCACCTATGCCGGCGAGGGTTACGCTGGAGCAGGCCATCAAGCTTGGTGAATCGCTGATCCGTGGTGAACCAAATCGGAGCAAGATCGTCGCCACCCAAATCGCCGATCGCGTCAGAGAGTTGGTATGAGCGCTGCTTCGCACCGTCTCTGACTGGTTCGCGGTCTCTCGATAAACATGGCGAACCAATCTCTGGGGTTTGATTGTAAGCAGTAAGACCAGCGCCGAAGTGATGGCGCAATTCAACTGGAAGGAGGAGGCGATAGGGCAAAAAAGTTCCAGCAGTCGCAGATACAGTAAGGGCCCGGGGAAAGCTGTTGAGAGTGCAATGCGCAAAAGAAGAATGCGCCAAAATAAGAAAAGGAACACTTCGCTCGGAAAAAGCGGCAAGGGCGTCAGTTGCGCGTCCCATTGACTCGCTCTCCACAAACATACTATTGCAGTTGGCAAGTTTCCCTGGCCGCGAATGAGCGGGAACACCCGTTGCTCCTTCTCATCGCGGCAGGTTGTCACTTACTGGAGCGATTGAAGGTATTTCGCGCTGCGCGATCGTTTTTCAACGCTTCCCACACCGCGGTTCCACCTCCACCTATCAGAGTGCCGCCGATCAGGCCGTCATTGCAGTTACAGCCCAGCCAGCCGATGCCACCGCCCAGAGCAGAGTTAGAGGTAATCATGCCCCAATCGTGATAAGGCCCAAGGGTTGCGCGATGCGTATGCAAGAACCATGTGCTGGCGCCGCCCCCGCCAATCATCATCAGCTTGAGAGGCGTTTTTTCGCCCGGCAGAACAAAGCCCAGACTAGCGCCCACAGCTGCGCCGCCCAGCACAGAGAAAATGTATTTGTGATGTTGCGGGCTGATGCCGCGCAGATCGCGTTTGTCGACATCTCTTGACTGCGCCGTTGACATCAACGGAAAGATAAATCCAAGACAGAGTATCAGAATCCAGAATTTTCGATGGTTCATCATAAAGAAGTGGCTCCCCAGTGTTTATGCGATGTTGCTGCATGCGTTGCAGGATAGGATGGCACCGGGTTGAGGATAGATGTTTGTTCACGCATACCAGCACTGGAAATAGGGGCTGCTCAGGCCAGAACACCTTGACTGGATAGCATCTCGGAGCAGAACTATTCTTGTTCCCTCATTGAAGAATTGCCTGAGACAGATCGTATGGCGGCAAAGATTCGTAAGCTGCTGCTGCAAACCAGGCAAAAAGGCAGCTTTTTTCTTCATCGAACTTGATAGAACGAAAATCCAGGAGACGAGTATGGAACAGAATAAAGCACAGCAAGACCGACCCAATCGCGATCAGGAAACCAAAAAGAAGCCTGCGCAAGGTACTCAGACAGGCCAACAGCCTCGGAAAGAACAGGAGGGCCAGCAAGGAAACCAGGGCCAGTTGGATCGCGAACGGAAGCCGGCATAGCTCCCGTTATTCTAGGTGCTCAGGGCGGCCGCTCACTTGCGCCCACAGAGGTTGAATGGGTGAGCGATGTTCGTTTTACAACTATTACTATCTACACCTTCATACGTTAGGGGAAAACCATGGAAATGCAATCTTTACAAGATCTCATGATTGACGAGTTGAGAGACTTGTACTCCGCCGAAAATCAGATACTCAAAGCCCTTCCCAAGATGATTAAAAAGGCGACAGCGCCGGAACTGAAGCAAGGTTTTGAAAAGCACCTGAGGGAAACAGAAGGCCATGTCGAGCGTCTGGATAAGATATTCCAGCAGCTTGACGCCAGCCATCGCGGCAAGAAATGCAAGGGCATGGAAGGCATTATTGAGGATGGCAAGGAACTGATGGAAGAGGACGCTGATCCTGAAGTCATGGATGCCGGATTGATTGGGGCGGCCCAGCACGTGGAGCATTACGAAATGGCAGGCTATGGGTGTGTCCGCACCTATTCGGAATTATTGGGCCTGTCCGACGTAGCAAAGCTTCTGCAAAAGACGCTGGATGAGGAAAAGGCAACTGACCAGAAGTTGACGGAACTATCCCGTCAGATCAATGTGAAAGCGGAAAAAGCGGCTTAACATCTCAAATAATAACCGGTTCGCCCCGTATCGTTGTCAACTCAAGAAGCGATACCGGGCGTCTTCTTTTTTTTCCTACAGATGGAAAAAGAGGCTTCATGAGTAAAAACGGCAGAAACGGGAAAGGTCCCACTAAATCCTTACGCATTTGACGCGAAAGAAAAAGGTCTTCCAGCTGAAGAACGTTTTTGCCTGGTCGGGATGGAATTTCCTTAATTATTCCAACCGGG
>DAHUXF010000518.1 GCA_027307295.1 Acidobacteriaceae bacterium | reverse complement strand
CCGCAGGATGCGGCGCTGCAGAGAGCGGTGCAGACGCAGCGCGCGGTGATCGAACTGTTCCCCACCTGCCCGGCGGCGCAGGCCTTCAGAGGCCTCGCGCGCGTGGCGAGTCGCTGGCCGTTGCCGGCAGGGCCCAGATAGCCACTGACGTCCTTGGCGTACACGATCTTTCTCCCAACGGCGTCAAGCCTGTTGCCGGAAGCGTCTCAGCTGCGTGCCTTTATTGCCATGCCCCTCACTCCGGTGTTGGCGGCATGACACCGCTGTGGAACCAGAAGCTTTCAAACCAGACCTATACGCCCTATTCGAGTTCTTCATTCGCAGCCACGGGAAATCAGCAGAATGCGCAACCGCCCGCGGGATCCTCAAGCAGCCTTTGCCTCAGCTGCCATGACGGCACAATCGCGCCCGGCACCACCGTCAGCTACGGGAGCATGGGCATGAGCGGGAAGATGCAGGATGTTTTTGGGAGCAATTTGCAAACATCCCATCCCTTCAGCCTCAGTTTGCCCATGCGTGACTCGCCGCACTTGGTTTCAAGCCTGGTGGGAGCAGGAAAGACAGCGGATTTAACCGGCGCGGTCAAGCTGGTTAGCGGCAATGTGGAGTGCACCTCTTGCCATAATCCGCATGAACAGAGTATTGACCCGCAGGTACCGGCGTTCCTGGTATTGAAGGCAGCGGGAGGCCAGCTTTGCCTCGCGTGCCACGATCCCAACCGCACAACTGCCAATCAAAACAATCCACTGGCTCAGTGGCCAACCAGCATTCATGCCACGGCCCCGAATTCCGTTGCCGGGCAGCCTTCCACGGGAGAGTACAACACGGTTGCGCAAAGCGCCTGTTCTTCCTGCCATGCGCAACACAACGGAGCAGCATCGGCAAGGCTGCTGCGCGGTTCAAATGAGCAGGATTGCGTGAGCTGCCATGGCAATGCCGCGAATGTTGCTCCCGCCGCTCCGAATGTGCTTGCGGAGTTCGCCAAGGCCGGAGCTTTGCCGGGAACGGCGCATCCTTTTCCGAATGCCAGCAACCCGCATGATGCCAACGAGGCTGCCGTTCTCAATCAGAATCGCCATGCCACCTGCGCGGATTGCCATAATTCTCACGCGGCGAAACAGGTAGCGAGCTTTGCGGCGCCGCCAGGGATTCGTCCGTCACAGAACCTGGTGGTGGGCATAAGCGCACTTGACAGTACGACAGTGCTTAATCCTGCTGTCAACCAGTATGAAAGCTGCCTGCGTTGTCATGGGACGAGCTCCGGCAAGATCGCCAATGCCATCTTTGGCTATCAACCAAACCGGATGAACCTGGCCGGAGATCCGCTGAACATGGTATTGCAGTTCAACCCCGCCACTTATCCGCCTTCGTCGCATCCCGTGATGCACCCGCGCAACAGCCCATTCTCACAGCCCAGTCTTCTGAGCAACATGCAGCAAATTGATGGCGTGACCCAGGGCCGCCAGATGGGTTCACAGATCATGTGCACCGATTGCCATAATAGTGATGATAATCGCGAATTCGGCGGGGCAGGCGCTAACGGTCCGCATGGGTCATCTTACTCACATCTCCTGGAGCGCCGATACGAATTTAGCCAGGCGCCGGCCCCGGGACAATTGATCACAAACCTGTTTCAACCACCCGATCTCAGCCCGAAAGGTCAATATGCGCTTTGCGCGAAATGTCACAGCCTGACAAACATCTTGAGTGACGCCAGCTTCAGCCAGCACTCCCGCCATATCAATGACGGCTTTTCGTGTTCCGCATGCCACAGCGCCCACGGCACCGGAGGGCAATCAGGATGGGAACGGCTTGTCAGCTTTGATCTCAATGTCGTGGCTCCGGCCGTCTCCGGCGGCGTGGCAAAACCCATTAGCTATAACCACGCTACACAAACGTGCGCGCTTGTTTGTCATGGTCATACGCACTAGGAAGCCCTTGAGTGATCGCACAATCACACTCTGGATAAGCATATCGGGGTCGAATCTCGGGAGACAGCCAAATGAGAATCAGTATCAAAAAGCCCCATTTTGCCGCATACCGGGTCGAAGCCTAGGGCACAGGCTATAAGTGGAGAACCAGACATTCGCAGGCGATTTGATGAGTGTCATCATCAGGGGGCTTTCCGCAGCCATCGTGGTGTTCCTGGCTGCACTGGGAGGGCTCGCAATCTTCTCCAACGCAGATGCCAGCCAGGCGATGGAGCCCAATCCCTATGCTCTATTCCTAACGTGTCTCGCGGCGGCTGTGTTCAGTGAGGATGTGTGGTTGCGCGTACGTAACCGCCTGCGAGATCAGGCAGGATCGACAGGGGACGGAACGGACGGGACAAAGGACAAGGCCTAGAACCTCGGGTGACCACACCAACACGCCGAAACCAGGTGTGCCGGGGAACCCGGGGGAGATTCTGCCATCAGGATTTG
>DAHUXF010000517.1 GCA_027307295.1 Acidobacteriaceae bacterium | reverse complement strand
GCAGTTTTACGCATTGCGCATGACCGCCATGACCGGAGCCGCTTCCGTGGGCATTGGCATGGGGGATGTGCGTGATACCAGCACGCGCGATTGGATGCGACTGGCGGCAGCGCCTACTCTATGGCCTGTCCAGGGAAGGTTGACCGGCACTTTTGGCGAGCGCATTGACCCGTTCAGCGGCGAAGGGGCGTTCCATCGCGGCGTGGACATTTCCAGTGAATACGGCACTCGCATCATTGCTCCCGCAGACGGTATTGTTCGTTTTTCTGATTTCATGAACGGCTACGGACGCACGGTCCTGATCGACCATGGCAATGGCATCAGTACGTTGTACGGGCACCTTTCGGGGTTTGCCGTGGCTCCTGGGCAGTTGATCCGCCGGGGAGACTCAGTAGGCTACGTCGGCCAGAGTGGACGCAGCACCGGTCCCCATCTGCATTATGAAGTTCGGATTTTCAACACCCCGGTGAACCCCGGTAAATATCTGCGCTTCAGCCTGAACCAGCAAGTTGCGTCTGGCGCAATGTAATCAGCGAATAGGTTTGCTGCCAGGAATTGCGCCTTCGTTCTGAACTTCAGACCATATCTTCCGCAAAACTTTTTCTGGAATTGTGGCGGTAAACACCGCCACATTTTCTTTTTGCTCGATTCTTATACTCTCAAACGCTGCCTTTACGTCCTGGTCCGGCCCCTTCTTTCCCATCCATGTGCCGATGCTACGCACCAGGGCCAGATGGCTGTTTGCGGCATCAACGATTTCTTTGGCCTGGCCCTGGCTCTGCGCGAAAACATCCGCGCGAAAAAGCAGTGAACCCGTATAGCGCAGGGACGCAACTGCAACCGAGTCAGAAGGAACATTAAAGCTCAGCCCTCCCGGCAGTTGCACGGCATCTGGCTTATTGGGAATGCGATCGATCAGCCATGCCAGGCTCCCCAGCGGGACATCACGGTAGTGGCTGTTCAGCAGCGCCGGCCCATCGGATGGCCTGAACGTACGATCAATCATGCCGTGCATTGGTTCCGGAGAAGCCATGTTGGTGATGGCAACTTTATCGGCCTCAAGTAAAGCCACCCGTACAAGGTGGCCTTCATGCGAGATGGAATAGATAGTGTGAGTGCGGTATTGTTCGGTCCCGGAAGAAAGCTTTTGCAGGTAGTTCGTGAGCCGCGCCTGATCAAACCTTCCCGCAACAATTTCTGACGATTCAACATCACGGCCATTGGGGGTGTCACGGCGGGACATCGCCACTTCATTGAGATCGCGTTCAAATTCAATGCCTGTTTGATCGACAAATTCTCTGTAATCCCCCTCCAGTTGCACGGGGCTGGTTTTTTTGAGATCGAGCATGTGAACAGGTTTTAAATTTGCATAGAACAGAAGGTCGCCTTCCGGAAGGAGCCGTGCGGTAACCGGCGCCAGATAAGTTTGACGGTACAGAAAAAAAGCGCCTGTGCTCAAGGCAATCAATAAGCTGGCTAAAATCAGCAGGTTGCGGGGCTTTGGCATGGGAAATCTAGTATAGATGAAGCGCTTTTGCGGTTGGGAGACAAGAGCGAAGGAAAATTGTTACAATAACTACAGGAGCGGCACCAGGCAGGATAACGCTTTCCCAAGAAAAGCCATGGTTGAACGGTTGCGCGCGCATTGCCGCTGTGCTAACTTATTAACTTTGTGCCCGGTTACGGGAAGTTTATGCTGGCGTAGCTCAGCTGGTAGAGCATCTGATTTGTAATCAGAGGGTCGGGGGTTCAAGTCCCTTCGCCAGCTCCAGGAATAGTTAACGGGATTTTCCGGAATGCGTAGCTGGCGCGTTTCGGATATAGCAGGCACTGCGCAAAAGGCAATTTTCTACCGGAACGCAATCCACGAAGACTTTCCATACGTCAGTTTTTTGACGGTCGAATGCGGAAGTATGTTCGCGCGTCCCTAGTTTCGCTTTTGTCCATGGATGGAGAAGAGCGCCCGTTTGCAGGCCAGCACAAAAGAGTCTCGCAGTTGGATCGGTGCATGCGAAGCAGGCTCGGTTCAAGGCACAGGTGACCGAGTGGTTAATGGTAGCAGACTGTAAATCTGCCGCTCTTCGGAGCTACGGAGGTTCGAATCCTCCCCTGTGCACCAGATATTGTTTTTCGAGCTGATGTAGCTCAGTTGGTAGAGCACTCCCTTGGTAAGGGAGAGGTCACCGGTTCAATCCCGGTCATCAGCTCCAGAATTCAGATGTGAGTGGCTTTGATGTAGCTCCAGAGTTTAAGTTCAGGTTTTTCAGATGGGCCAGCAGAAGCGATTTTTAGTGGCGATGGGAGCTTACACGGTTCTTGCCGTTCTGGTGTGGTTGGTGATGGATAACAGTTCGGTTCCACTCGCTGGCGGGACGGTTAGCCTGCGCGGTTTGACGTTTGCTTTATTGGCTTTCTTTGCAGCG
>DAHUXF010000516.1 GCA_027307295.1 Acidobacteriaceae bacterium | reverse complement strand
CCACCTGCGCTGCCGATCCCTTGACCGTATGCATAGCACGCAACAGCCGGTGGATCTGGTCAGGGCTGGGATTGGTCTCCAGCGACAAAAGACAATGCGTTACCACCTGCAGGTGCTCTTCCGCTTCAGGAACAAAGAATTCCAGGACCTCAGCGGGGACTTCGCCATCCACGGGCATGGGCTCGGGAGCTATTTCCACCGGCGGCGGTACTGGCGCAGGCGTGGCAGCAGCAGCGCTTTCCGACCTCGGAGGTGTCTCCGCGGAATCTGTCTGGCTGCGCGTCTCCTGCGGCGCAGGAGCAACGGGAGTCTGGAACGCAAACGGAAACCGTTGCTTGAAGATTCCTATGTCCTCATCGGACTCGATTGCATTGGTGCTGATCATGATGAGATCAGACTCCAATAAGGAGACAGCTTCAGAAATAAATTCCACCAGCGGCGCAGCTGCGTCCGGCGCGATGGTAGCGTTCATGGCGTACTGAAAAATATGGGCCAGCTTGCCCGCGATTTCAGAGAAAAGCGGATAACCGTACGAACCAGCCGTACCAGCCAGCGTGTGCGCGGCAATATGCAGGCGCTCCACGTCTTCCGCGCGCGGGTAGGCGTCCTGAAGAATGCCCGAGTACTCCCGCAAAAACTGCAGGCGCTCCGACGCTTCCTGGAGGAAAACCTCTACGAATTCCTGCCCTTGCCCGCTCAAGATTTCTCCTGCGCAGCCGCAGCTCGCGCTACGTTGGCCGGCTTCTGGTAAATCCGCGAATCGCGGTACACATGCGTATCAAACTTAACGTCGGCGCGATTAATGGATTCTGCATGCCCCAAAAACAAGTAGCCGCCCGGCTCCAGATATTCATAAAAACGCTGGACCAGTTGCGCCCGGCGCTCTTCTGAAAAATAGATCAGGACATTCATGCAGAAAATGCAATCAAACTTGCCCATATAGACCACTTGCGCCAGGTTCATGGGCGCAAAGGTGACCAGGTTGCGGATGCGCGGACGGACCATGAAGTGCTCGCCCGTACGTGAAAAATATTGCTCGCGCTGGCGCGGCGAGACCGTGCTCAGGTCACGCGCGTCATAGATCCCCTGTTCGGCATGGTCCAGCGCCTGGCGGCTGACGTCTGTGGCCAGCACGTGAATGTTCCAGGCGTCTGCAAATTCAATGGTGTCCGCCACCGTCATGGCAATGCTGTAGGCTTCTTCGCCGGTGGAGCAGCCGGCGCTCCAGATGCGCAGAGAGCGCGGGCTCTCCCAGAATTTTTTCATGTGCAGGTCGGGCAGCACTTTCTTCTCCAGCGCCTCATAGATGGCGGGGTAGCGGAAGAAAGACGTTTCCTGCGTCAGCAGGCGCTGCAGAAGCGCATCATATTCAACATTGGAATTCCTGATCAGGCGAATCAAGTCAGTGCCGTGCGTCAATTTTCGCGCTTCCACATGTTCCAGTACGCGCGTGGAGAAAAAGCGCTCGCGTGAAACGTCAAACAGGATTCCCGACCGCGTTTCTATCAGGCCGCGAATCTCGCTCAGTTCATGCTCGCTGACTGTCACCACTCCCCCTGCCATGTCTCTCCCCTAAACTGCTGATCACTTCCGAGACCTGCAATATTTTCTACGCCCTTAGCGCCGCGCTAATGCCGTAGCGGCGCTCACCAGTTCCGGGCGCGCTTCACCCGGCCCAAGGTTGGCATTGGAAACGCGGAATTGTGAAAGCGCTTCGTTGAGCTGCTCAGACATATGCACCAACTGCTCCACGGTGCGCGCCGTCTGGCGCGCGCCCTGGGAAGTCTGGCGGGTAATGTTGGAGATGATCTGCATAGCGTTGGCCACGCCTTCCGTGCCACGCACCTGTTGTTTTGAAGCCAGAGAAATTTCCTGCACCAGCTCCGCCGACTGCCGCACCACGCTGGAAATTGCATCCAGAGCGCGGCCCGCCTGGTCAGCCAGCTTGGCCCCGATCTCCACTTCTTTCGTTCCTTCTTCCATCACGATTACGGCATCATTGGTCTCCGCCTGGATGGCCTTGATCAACGCGGCAATGTCTTTGGTGGCATTGCGTGAGTGTTCGGCCAGCTTGCGGACTTCATCAGCAACCACGGCAAATCCGCGGCCCGCTTCACCGGCGCGCGCCGCTTCAATGGCGGCGTTCAACGCCAGAAGATTGGTCTGCTCAGCCAGATCGTCGATGACTTCAATGATCTTGCCGATGTCATCCGCGCGCTGGCCCAGGGCGCCAATGATCTCGCCCGAGGAGTTGATCGTAGTGTTGATGCGGTTGAGGCCGTCCGTCGCCTTCTCCATGGTTCCGATTCCGCTGTGGACTTCCTCTCGCGAACGGTTCGAGATGTCCAGCAGCACCTTGGCGGTATCGGCCACACGCTGAATGGAAGCGACCATCTGATCGATCGATGCCGACGTCTCGCTTACGCTTGACGCCTGCACCTGCGTGCTCTT
>DAHUXF010000515.1 GCA_027307295.1 Acidobacteriaceae bacterium | reverse complement strand
CATGGCGTTGATGGCGACGGATTTGCCCGAGCCCGTGGAACCGGAGATGAGCACGTGTGGCATGGAAGACAGGTCGGCGGTGACAATGCGGCCATTGATGTCTTTGCCCATGGCCAGCGTGAGCTTGCTCTTGGTGCCCAGAAACTCCGGCGACTCCACCACCTCGCGCAGCCATATGGTTTCACGCTGGTGGTTCGGAACCTGTATGCCAACCGTGGACTTACCCGGCATGCGTTCAATCAGAATGCTTTCCGCGCGCATGGCCAGGCAAAGATCGTCGCACAGGCTGGTGATGCGGCTGTACTTCACGCCTGCTTCCGGCTTGAATTCATAGGTGGTGACCACCGGGCCGGGATTGATCTGCGTTACCGCGCCGCGCACGTCAAATTCGCCGCACTTTTCCGTAAGGACCTCGGCCAGCGCCTTGACCTCGGATTCATTGATCGCCTGCTGGTCGTCAGGGCGCTGCAAGAGTGAACTGGGCGGCAGTTTGTAGCCACCGGCAGCGATCTTGGGCAGCACGGTCTTGCCTTTGGCGGCCAGGTCAGCGCGGGTGTTAATGGCGGGCTCCAGTTCCGCAGAGGCCGCATCGGCGGCAGAAGGCGCGTCAACGGTAGCTGAGTTCATAGCGCGTCCGTTTGTGTGCGAAGCTGCGGACGGAACAGCGGCCATCAAATGCGCCGCGCCCACAGGTTCCATGTCTTCAAACGTCCGCTCAATGCCCGTCTTCACGGGAGCGGCGGAAGTCTCGCTTGGCGTACGTTGCGACATCCGCGCTGGTGCAGCCATGCCGCGTGCATCGGCATTGCGGTGCGCGGTTTCCTGTTGCGCCTCTTTCATGGCCTTCTTCTGCGCGGCCATCTTCGCGCGCGCCACGCGCCAATCCTGGAAGCGCTGCCACAGCGCAAAGATGAAAGCAAAGCGGGTGTTCAGCCATATCCGCATGTCCACAAAAGAGAATGCGGTGGAAAGATACAGCGCCACGGCCACCACGGTGCCGCAGACAATGTAAGCGCCCACGGTATTGAAATAATGGAGCAGCACGTCGCCCACAATGCGGCCCAGCAGGCCTTCCATGGCCACGGCATGCTTCCAGCGCAGGTGTCCTGGAAGCAGAGCCAGCAGGGCCGGGGTAAAGATGAGCAGAATGGCCGCGCCCATGCACTTTGCGCCCGGTGAAGCTACGGGACGGGACTTAAACCAGCGCGCGCCCAGCAGGCCAATCATGACCGGGGCGGCAAAGACAAAGATGCCAATCGACTGCAACAGCAGGTCGCTCAGGGTGGCGCCAAACAGGCCAATCCAGTTGCGCGCCGAGCCGGAATCCAGCGAGCCCGCGGTGTTCAGCGAGGGGTCCAGCGGCGAGTAACTGGCAAGGGCCAGAAAAAGGAGCGTCGCGGAGACGAACAACAGGAACCCGATCAGCTCATTGAGCCGGCGGTTCTTGGTAGGCGTGAAAACACGCAGTAAATACTTCATTTAGGTCTGTCCTTCAGCCAGAGACAAGGGTTTCCGGCCAAAAGTCCAGAGTACACCAGAGCGTGCCCATTATAGCGAAAAACAGGCACGAAATTGGCCGGAAAAACGTAGTCCTTTAGGACCATGGGGTATCGAAGCATGTTCATGGTTGGATGCGGAGGGCAGGGGTGGCAGCGAACGAATCCCCCGCTGCAGGGAGTTTTCACAACAAATGTTGACGCTGGGAAACTCCCTCGTCCCATGACACGCAGTCAGTAGACGATGGAACGATACCGTCAAGGCTTTACCAGGCCGTCCTGCAAACGAATTGTGACGCAAATCACTGCCAACCGTGGCGATCCCGCATATTGTCAGCAGCATGTAGATATCTCACTACGCGATCCGTGTTGGCGCGAGAGGTGATCTGTTAAGGAGGATCCCAATGGCCCACCGTCCAGTAAATTTTCTAGATGCGATCGCATCCCAGGACTTACGAAATACCCTGCGCCGTGTATCCTGGCGTTTGTTTGTTGCTGCAATTTTTTGTACTGCCAGCGTTGCACAGTCACCAGATATCAAGCGGCCTATTCTGACCCTGGATCCAGTAAGTATTCCGAAGGGAGGCAGAGTGGAGTTTCAAGTCTTCACAGACGGAGCTCCTCCCCGAAGCGTGTCCGCGCAGGAAAGGGATTCTTACCAGACAGAAGACCAAAAATTTGCTCTGTATGTTGATCCAGACAGGATCGAATCAATGCGCTACAGCGGGTTTGCATTCGATGCCTATGTGAAGTATTCAGGCGGCTTAAATTGGTACGTCTACAACGTACGAGCAACGCCTATTGGAAAGTTTGCCGACCTGATGGAGAGCGTTAATTTCAGGATTGATGTTGGACCAAATAAGAGCCTTGGCACCATTCGATTACCTCTTCATAGCAACAGCTATGATGGCGATCTGCTATGGAAAAAAGATTTGCCAACGCTTCAAATCAAGGTT
>DAHUXF010000514.1 GCA_027307295.1 Acidobacteriaceae bacterium | reverse complement strand
CTGGATGCAGTTCGATCCCGTTGGGAGCAACGCCGGTTTGCCCGTGCAGAAAATCAAACATACCCACGCCTTTGATCTGGACCGGGATGTTGGTCGTCTGGAAGCTGGTGGTGGCCGTGAACTGCGCATCAAACTTGGCGCGCACGCTGGTAATGTCCGCCAGGAAAGGGCTGGTCGATCCTACGCATGTTGGCGCAGGAATCTCCGAGATCATGGTATTGCCGGACGCGTCCTGAATTACGAGATGATAGTCGGAATCGCTTTCCAGTTTGAACAAAGTCAAGGTCGCGTTGATGACCCATACAGTGGTTTCCGCCGGAGCTACACGATTGTTCGCCGGAATCGGACTCGGCGTGGCGAAAGCTCGCATGTTTACAATCGTGGTATTCATGGGCGCATTGAGATTCACCAGACCGGCATCAGGATCGGTCCCGGTTTTTACTGATTCGCGCTCCACTCCGCATTGCGCAAGAAGGGCGGAAGGAAAAACCAAACAGGCGGCGGCTACCAGCAAGAAGAGACGGCGTAATCTCAACATGATCGGACGCTCCAGCAAGATATAGTCTTGCGACTGCATTCCAGACACTATCACGCCATCGGTGATGAGCAGTAACTATGCTGGTTAAAAACACATGAAATCTGATTTACGATTCCAAAACGGAACAACAGGGCATCACAACAGCAAAACAAATCCATTGAAATTAAAATTTACTCATCACTTGCACTGACAATTCGCTAGCGGTCAAACGCGGCTTGCAGATTTTTCTGTCCGGTAACGCCATCCTGCAAAAGAAGCATCAATAGGATTCGCGCTTTTTGTGGAGACAGGTCGTCGCCCATCACCGCGCCCGCTTCAACCAGAGTCTTGCCGCCGCCCTCCCATCCATAATTAGGAAGAACGCGGCCATTGGGAACGCGTGACGTAATCACAACCGGCACGGCCTTTGCGATTGCATCCTTGATGGCGGCAAACATTGGCTGGTTAACATTGCCCCAGCCCAATCCCTGAATGACCAGGCCTCTGGCGCCATGTTCCAGCGCGGCCTTGATCAAATATCCATCGGCGCCGCCATACATAGGAATGATTTCAACATAGGGCATGCTGCCGGTTTTGATTGCCACATGCTGGCGGCGCAATGGCGACCGCCAATACACAACGCGATCAAAATCCACTTCGCCCAGAAATCCAAAATCTCCTGATTTGAAAGTCTCAACGCTTGATGTATGGGTCTTGGTGACTTCACGCACGGCATTGATCTGGCTGTTCATGGCCAGCATGGCTCCTTTGCCCTTCGATTGCGGGTCAACGGCGATGCGAACCGCATTGAGCAGATTGCGTGGACCATCAAAATCCGGTTCCGAGGCGTTGCGCTGGGCGCCGATCAATACCACCGGCTTCTCGGAATCAACGGTGAGATCAAGCCAGTAGGCGGTTTCCTCCAGAGTATCGGTGCCGTGTGAGATGATGACGCCCCATACCTCGGGACGGGCAAGGGCTGCCGTGACCTCGCGGGTCAGCGCCGTCCAGCGGGCGGGGTCCATGTAGTCGGAAGGCACATTGGATGCGTTCTTTACCTCTACGGTCGCGTACTTTGAAACTTCCGGCACAGTGGCCAGCAAGTCCTCGCCGGAAATAGCCGGCACCGGCGCGTGCTTGACTGGATCGATCTTCATGGCAATCGTGCCGCCGGTAGCAATAAGCACAACTACCGGTTTTGTCTGAGCAACAGCAACGGCGGCAAACAAACAGACGGCGGTTAGCACCGCAGGTTTTGAATTGGCGCGCATAAAGAGCCCTCCAAAATCTTTACAGAAAACTTCGCGGAAGAAATATAAACCCCTGCTTCCCGTCTGGCGAGTTGGTACTTTATCTGGCCCGTGCCGCCATTGCCCGGCTTCGCCTATCTATCGGAAGCATTCTCTTGCCAGATGGATCAAGAACTCCTATGCTACAGCGTTCTGCTTTTGCACAACTGGTCCTGAAAGGCGACATGAAGATGATGCCGGATCGTCGTTCGTTTCTTGGGTGCTTTGCTGGCTTAGGGCTGGCTTCCACGGTTTTTCCAATCACTCTGCTGGCAAAAATTGAGGAAGAAAAAGCCGCTCAGATCACTGTGGACATGCTGCGCGCCGCAGCTTCCACGGCAGGGCTCACCTTCACGGACCAACAGTTGGACAAGATGCTGGCCGGAGTCAACAAACATCTTGCGGAATACAGGAGCCTTCACCAGATAGAACTGGATAACAGTGTCGCTCCACCGTTTTACTTCAATCCGCTCGTACCAGGGGTGAAGCCAGACCGCGTTAAGCGTCCGTTCCGGATGAGTACGCCAGAGCATGTGACTCGTCCGCAAACCCTGGAAGACGTTGCCTTCTGGCCGGTGACTCGACTGGCTGAACTGGTTCGCTCCAGGCAGGTGCGATCCGTAGAGCTGACAGAGATGTATCTGGAC
>DAHUXF010000513.1 GCA_027307295.1 Acidobacteriaceae bacterium | reverse complement strand
ATGTGTAGCGCCTTTGCGCTAGAAAATGCCTTTAGCATGGACTGCTTTCACGGTGTTCAATGCGGGCTTTCAGCATTCAAGATGCGTTGGGGCAAAGCATGAAGACCTCTACCGTGGGTCTTGCCCTTTGGTTTGCAGAGCAGCGCAACTCTTTTTAATTGCTGGTGTTAAAGTGGACTAGCCGGAAAGTGCTGGTGTGTGCCGCAGCATTTTTGCAGTGGCGGGGCTTGTCCGCTCATGGTTCAGGGAGATTTCAAAAAGATGACAAAACATATGTGTAAGCTCGTCAGCTTGCTCAGCGTTGCTTTGATGATGGCATTGTTTGCCCCGCAACGGGCCATTGCCGATGATGACGATCCGCCAAGCCGGGTCGCGCGCCTTGGGTATCTTCATGGCCCGGTTTCATTTGAGCCCGCGGGAACTGACGACTGGGTGGATGCGGTGGTGAATCGCCCCATGACCACAGGTGACAAGCTATGGGTTGACAGAGGGGCACGCGCAGAACTGCACATTGGCTCTGCCTCCATTCGGCTCTCCGGCAATACCGGATTCTCATTCCTAAATCTGACAGACCAGATGACACAGCTCAGGCTTACCGAAGGGACCCTGAGGATACGCGTGAAACGCCTGGATGAAAACGAAAGCTTTGAAGTTGACACGCCCAACCTGGCATTTTCCGTCCTGCGTCCCGGCGTGTATCGCATCAGCGTGAACGAAGGCGGCGATACCACGGTTGTGAAGATCCGTGGCGGCGAAGGCGAGGTAACCGGCGGCGGCTCTGCTTATACCGTTCATGCCGGAGAGAGCGGCACCTTTAACGGAACGGACCAGCTTATTGCTGATATGGACAGTTACGGAGACGATGACGATTTTGATTCATGGTGCGCCGATCGTGACCGTCGGGAAGACCGTTCTGCTTCGGCGCGCTATGTCTCTACGGACGTGATTGGCTATGAGGACCTGGATGAATACGGCGGCTGGCGTCCAGTGCCGGATTATGGCATGGTGTGGTTTCCCCACACAACGATTGTAGGTTGGGCGCCGTACCGCTACGGACACTGGGCTTACGTTCATCCCTGGGGCTATACATGGATCGATGATGCGCCATGGGGGTTTGCTCCTTTTCACTATGGGCGTTGGGTGAATGTGGGTGGATGGTGGGGCTGGGTTCCTTGTCCGCCTCCTGCTCCCCGCGTGGTCTACGTTCGTCCGGTCTATGCGCCAGCGCTTGTAGCTTGGGTTGGCGGACCGCATTTTGGAGTCGGCGTAAGCCTGGGGTGGTTTCCGCTGGGACCAAGGGAAGTTTATGTTCCGTCGTATCCGGTGAGCCGGACATACGTGAACAACGTCAATGTTTCCAATACCACAGTAAATACCACAGTCATCAACAACTACTACAACAACAACACTACAGTGATTAACCGCAATACCACTGTCGTGAATAACAACGTCACCGTAATCAATCAGAAGTATGTTAACCAGACAGTGCCGGGAGCGGTAACGGCCACCACGCACGAGGCCTTTACCTCGGCACAGCCTGTAGCTAAAAACGTTGTCCAGGTAAACCAGAGGGAAATAGCCACCGCCCCGGTTGGCGGCGCTCCCGCAATCGCTCCGGCCAAGCAAGCTGTTCTCGGTTCCGGTGCTCCCGCTTCCGTAAGACCGCCTGCGGCATTGCAAACACGTGCGGTGGTTGCGAAGGCTCCGCCTCCGCCTCCGCCTGTGCCGTTTGCCAGACAACAGCAGGCGATCCAGGCGAATGGTGGCAGGCCCCTGGCGGTTTCCCAGGTTCGGCAGATCGAGCCTGCCAGTGCACAGGTCCATCCGAATGTAAAAATCGCTCCGCCCTCTACGCCCGTAGCGTCGCAGAATCAGCGAAACAATAATCCGGGGAACAATGGTCCGGGGCAGACGCCGGCAAACGCAGGGAATAAGCCAGCAGCGGCCAATAATACTATGCCCCCGGCTGGCCAAGGCAACAGGCCTGTCAACCCTGGGGTGAGTAACGCTGTGGTGAACAACAATGACAATCGCAGCGCAGGAGCAAACCAGAAAAGCTACAATGACCGTCCTCCGTCAGCTCGTCCAGCCAGTGGAGTGAACAATACCGGAGCGTCCGTCAACAGCGGTGCGGCAGCCAATAATGCCCCAGCGAACAATCGCGGAGTATCTAACAATGGCGGAGCGTCCATAAATAATGGACCGGCTAATAATGGCGGAGCAGGTAATAATCGCGGGGCGGCCACCAACAACGCGGCCAGCAACAATGTAAGGTCGCAAATGGATGAAAAACACCAGCAGCAAATCGAAGACTTGCGCGCAAAACAGGACCGGGAGCGGCAGAAGGTGGAACAACAACAGCAGCAGGAACAGCAAAGGCTGGCCCAGAAAAATGCTGACGAGCAAAGACAGGCACAGACCAATCAAAAACATCAGGCGCAGCTGCAACAATTA
>DAHUXF010000512.1 GCA_027307295.1 Acidobacteriaceae bacterium | reverse complement strand
GCTGATCTGTGTTTTCTGGCTGGTGGTGAACTGGTATTTCACGCTTGCCACCGTTTTCGGCAAGCAGGGACAAAGCTTGTTTCGTGCATTCCGCCAGGCCAGACAGACCGTTGAGCAGCAGCGGGCGGATTTCGCCGCAACCGGCTTTCTCTTTCTCTTAATGCGGGCAGTGCCGCTGCTGTTAGTGGTAGCGATCTGCGGATTAACGTCTTCACTGATGGGCAGTTCACCACAGATATACTTTGGGCTGGTGGTCACTGTCGCACTCGCTTATTTTGCAGCCGCGGATTTCCTTTACATGGCCCGCATGGCCTCATACCTAGCCTTGGCTGACGCACATCTTGATGCGGCCACTGACAGGCTTGTCCGCCTGGCTTCTGAACCTTCACCACAGTGATTTACCTTTACAGCAAGCCATGAATCGGGGAAAATTGTCCGTGGAAGAACAATCTATCGTCATTCTCGACTTTGGTTCGCAATACACCCAGCTGATTGCGCGCCGCATCCGCGAACTAAAAGTTTTTTCCGCGGTCCTTCCTTGTACCGCTTCACTGGATGAAATCAAAAGCTATCGTCCTGCGGGGATCATCCTGAGCGGAGGCCCATCCTCAGTGTATGACAAAGATGCGCCCCCGGCGGATGAACGCGTGCTGGCGCTGGGTTTGCCTGTGCTGGGCATTTGCTATGGTCTGCACTACATTGTTCACAAGCTTGGCGGCACGGTGCGGCCTGGCCCCAAGCGGGAATATGGTCATGCCGAAATCAGCGTGACGCATGGCAAATCCCGGCTGTTCCGGGAGCTGCCTCCCTCGCTCAACGTCTGGATGTCTCACGGCGACGAAGCTGCGCAACTCCCTGGCGGCTTCAGCATCGTCGCCCGGAGCAACAATGCGCTGGCCGCGATTGAAGACGAGTCGCGGCAGATATGGGCCGTGCAGTTCCATCCTGAGGTGCATCACACCAGGCGCGGCCTTGATCTGCTGCGTAATTTTGTGCTGGACATCTGCGGCGCGCGCGGAGAATGGACCCCGCAGCATTTCATTAACGAAACCATTCGCCAGGTGCGCGAAACCGTGGGCGAACAGGGGAGAGCAATCTGCGCGCTTTCCGGAGGCGTTGATTCGGCTGTTGCCGCAACTCTCGTCGATCGCGCCCTGGGCCGGCGGCTGGTTTCGGTTTTTGTCAACAACGGCGTGCTGCGTAAAAATGAGTTTGTGAAAGTACAACAGAATCTGCGCGAAAAGCTGGGCCTGAACGTTGTGGCCGTGGATGCAGGGCAGCGTTTTCTGGACAAACTTGCCGGCGTTACCGACCCTGAGAAGAAACGCAAAATTATCGGCAATGAATTTATTGAGGTCTTTGATCACGAAGCACACCGGCTGGAACAGCAAATCGGAAAAGTGGACTGGCTGGTGCAAGGCACCCTCTATCCGGACGTGATTGAGTCCCGCAGCGTTCGCGGCCCGTCGCAGACCATCAAGACACATCACAACGTTGGCGGCCTGCCGGACAAAATGAAACTCAAGCTCATTGAGCCGTTGAAAGACCTTTTTAAAGATGAGGTCCGCCGCATTGGGCGTGAAATGGGCATGCCAGAAGAAATTTTGCAGCGGCAACCTTTTCCTGGTCCCGGACTTGCAGTGCGTATTCTTGGAGAAGTCACGCCGGAGCGTATTGCGCTGCTGCAGGAAGCAGACGACATTGTGGTGCATGAGATACGCCGGGCTGGGCTATATACGCAAATATGGCAGTCGTTCGCGGTGTTGCTCCCCGTGATGTCCGTTGGGGTCATGGGCGACCAGCGCACCTACGCGTACACCTGCGCTATCCGCGCTGTCCATTCTGAAGATGGCATGACGGCGGACTGGGTGCCGCTTCCGTATGAAGTGTTGAAAAGTATCTCTACCAGAATCGTCAATGAGGTGCGCGGCATCAATCGTGTTGTTTATGACGTGACCTCCAAGCCTCCTGGAACAATTGAGTGGGAATGAGGCCCCTCATTTGGTAGACTCGCCGCGGAGTCAATTTTTCGGCACAGGGAATCGCCGTTATGAACTTTGACGCTGTACGTCTTGAGCAGGAAATCAATGACTGTCGCCGCCGGGCCGAGGACCTTACCAGTGGATTGGCAGTTGAGCAGCTTATATGGCGTCCGCTGCCAGACAAGTGGTCTATTGCTGAATGCTTTTCGCATCTCAATATGACAGCCGCCACTGTGCAGTCTTTTATGCATAAAGCTATTGAGCGTGGAAGGCAGGAACAGAAATTAGGCGCCGGCCCTTTTTACATTGGGCTGAAAGGCCGGTTTCTGGTCTGGATCGCCGAGCCGCCGCCTAAGTTCAGATTGCCGGCTCCGAAGGCAATACGTCCACCCATCCGGAGTCCGGACCCGCACAAGCTTCTTGCGGATTTTCTGAAAGTACAAGACGAGTGGGAACGCCTGATCCGTGCGGCAGAAG
>DAHUXF010000511.1 GCA_027307295.1 Acidobacteriaceae bacterium | reverse complement strand
ACCGCTGTTGTGACCGTGGATGCGGATTCAACCGTCTGCATCGCCGCCAGTTATGAAGCTAAACACTTTGGCGTGAAGACCGGAACGCCGCTGGGCGAGGCCAGAAAGAAATGTCCCGAGCTGAAGGTCGTGGTGGCGCGCCATGACGTCTACGTGGACTTTCACAAGCGAATCGAAAAGGCGGTGGAGAACAACTGCCTGCATGTCTCAAAAATCATCTCCATTGACGAGATGGAGTGCCGCCTTCAGGGACGTGACCGGCAAATCTCCAATGCGCAAGAGCTGGCCCTGCAAGTTAAGCAGGCCATACGCTCCGTTGGGAAGACCCTGCGTTGCTCCATCGGCCTGGCTCCGAACCGTTTTTTGGCCAAGATCGCCTCTGACCTGCAAAAGCCAGATGGGCTGGTGACAATTACTCTCAGCCAGCTTCCGCAAATTCTCCTTTCCCTCACGCCACGCGACCTGCCGGGCATTGGACACCAGATGGAACAACGCCTTCTCCGCCAGGGCATTACAACCATGGAGCAGCTCTGGCAGCTCGACATGGATGAGATGACAAAGCTTTGGGGCGGCGTTCTGGGCACGCGTTTCTGGCTGAAGCTGCGCGGAAGCGACTTTGACGAGCGGGAATCGCACAAAAGCAGCATCAGCCACCAGCATGTACTTCCACCGGAGCTGCGTACATGGGAACAGGCGGCTGCCGTAGGTAAAAAATTGATTCACAAGGCCGCAGTCCGCTTGCGCCAGGCAAAGCTCTGGACCAGCGCCATGTCAATTTATGTTGTATTTTCCAGGAACAGAGACGCAAAGAAGGAAGACCCGGAAACATACTGGCTGCAACATGGCCGTCCGGTTTGGGAATCTCACCTGCGCTTCCCTTCCTGCCATGACACCATGACGCTGGTAAACGTTTTTCAGGAAGCGTGGAAAGACTGTCCCAAACGCCGGCCTGTGATGGTGGGTGTGGCGCTGATGGAGCTGGTTCCAGACGATATGAGGAACATGACGCTCTTTGATGAGATGTATGGAGCCGGAAAGTTTGATCGCCTGGCCAATGTAATGGACAGTCTTAATGCAAAGTATGGCTCCACGACTTTGTATTTAGGCGGCATTCACGCGGTACGGGAGGCAGCGTCACCCAGAATCGCCTTCAAGAGCATTCCGGACATCAACCTGAAGTAAGAGATCCGCCGCCATCGCACGGGATCGCTCGTCATCGCCGGGATGGGAAGACGGGCTGTGATAGGCAGGACCGCGGGTTTGCTATAATGAAGTTTCCTTTTTCTCCCATCCGGCGCTTGCGCTTAAGTGGGTGCAAAACAGGCCCTAGAGCGGAAGTGGTGGAACTGGCAGACACACCATCTTGAGGGGGTGGCGCCGAAAGGCGTGGGGGTTCAAATCCCCCCTTCCGCACCAAGATTTTGATGTACCAGGATTTTTAATGTACCAGGATTTTTGATGTACCGGGATTTTGAACGCACCGGTTCTAACGAACAAGGATTGAAAGGAAAAGCAGACCCAGAATGCTCACAGTTTTGATTACGTTGATTCACGTGGTTGTTTGCACAGTGCTGATTGTGGTGGTGCTTCTGCAGCACGGAAAGAGCGCGGACATAGCAGCCACCTTTGGCGGAATGGGCAGCCAGACGGCATTTGGACCTCGGGGCACCGCCACTGCGTTTTCCCGAATGACCACGTGGTGCGCCATCATTTTCATGCTGACGTCCATGGCTTTGACCTGGTTCACCGCCCATCGCGGCACATCTTCCGTCATGGACAAAATTCCGACACCTGCCAGCGCCCCCAAAAAGTAATTACTCCGGCCACACGGACATATAGAGCCGCGCTGTGCGCCCTTTTTTTTGTACAAGCTTTACGGTTTTTTGTGTAAGAATTTTTGGCAAAAGCTCCTGCTCTTGCTTTGCTGTGAAGCCCGCAGCGAGTAGCATATTCTTATGATCCACAAGGTCTTCCCTGTAGGTCCGCTCCAATGCAACTGCTCGGTGATTGGCGACGAGCAGACGCATGAAGCCATGGTCATTGATCCTGGCGATAATATCGATGGCATTCTTGAGATTTTGCGCAGTGGAAATCTCGTGCTGAAGCAGATCGTCATCACGCACGCGCACATCGATCACGTGGGCGGCGCAATGAAGCTCAAGACTGCCACAGGCGCTCCCATCCTGATGAACCAGAATGACCAGGCGTTGCTCAAAATGCTGGATATACAGGCATCCTGGGTAGGAATGAAGCCGCCCGGCGCTGTGCATGTGGATGAGGCCGTTGAACACGGCAGAACGTTGAAGGTCGGCAATATTGAATCGACGGTAATTCACACGCCCGGCCACACCGAAGGCAGCATCTGCCTGTACTTTCCTCAGGAGCATAAATTGATTGCCGGCGATACGTTGTTTGCGGGCAGCATTGGGCGCACCGATCTGCCTGGCGGATCAATGGAT
>DAHUXF010000510.1 GCA_027307295.1 Acidobacteriaceae bacterium | reverse complement strand
CACCGGCTTGTAAGGACCAAAGGCTTGCACTTCAGGCTTCTTGACATTCGAACTGGCAGCGCCAGGAGGAACCGTGTTTAGGACCGGGGCAGTCTGGGTTACGACCAGTGGCGCAAAGGATGATGCCGCGAGCGGCGCAGGCGCAACGGGTGAGGCAACAGGCAGCACGGTGGGTGCGCCAAGGATTGCGCTTGCCGCGGCTGGATTGCGCAGCATCTCCAACTGCTTTTCCATGATCTCCAATTGCTTTCGCACCAATGCTTCAACTCCGCCTGCTGGAATCGACGTAAGTTCCGCCGGCGAAGCAGTAACCGCTGGAATTGACGCCGGAATCGCGAGCGGGCTCAAGGACGCTGGGGCCGTGGGCGCCGGTGACGATGCCGGAGTTGGCATACTGGGCGCTGGCATGCTGGGCGCAAGATGCGCGGCCAGAGCATCCAGACTGGAAAGCTCTTCAAGTAATTGCCGGAACGACACACGCACGCCAAACGACTTTTCAATAGCGGTGGAAGCCTGGGTCAAAAGCAACGAATCAAGTCCAATTTCCAGAAATGGCGCTGACGCAATCAACTGACCGGCAGGCAAGCCGGAGATGTCACTGAAGAGCGCTGTCAGCTTCAGCAGCGCAGCCGCCTGCTGCCCACCCAAAGTGTCTCCGTGGTTTTGGTTCGGTTGCGGGACTGTCATCGGTTGCTCCTTCGATTCGCTGGGAATCTTGGTTCCGTTGGCCGGCCAGGCGCTCTGGGGCGCTGCTTCCGCCGGCGGCGAATCGATCCAATAGCGTTGCCGTTCAAATGGGTACGCCGGCAGCGGCACCCTATAGCGTGCTTCATTGCCATGGAAGCGGGCCCAATCCACGCTGCCGCCCGCGGTCCAGATGCGTCCCACGGCTTCGAGCATGGACCTTATGTCTTGTGATCGCAGATCTTTCGATCGAACATCTGGTTTGACGTTTTCCTCACTTTTAAGTGACGCCAGGATTTCCTGCCCTGAGTGCTTGGCTGGGTGCTGCCGTGCCAGAGCGCTTAAGGTTTGCCCAGGCCCAACTTCCACCAGGATATTCGCCGGGTCCTGCAGCAGTTCGGCAATACCGCTTGAAAAATTCACTGCCCGGCGCACTTGCTGCACCCAATAGTCGGGACTCACAGCTTGCTCGTCGGTGATCCACGTGCCCGTCAGGCTTGAAACAAAAGGCACCTGCGGCGGATGCATCTGCACACTACTCACTACTTCGGCAAAGCCGGGCAGCATGGAATCGAGCATGGCCGAATGAAACGCGTGCGATGTCGCCAGACGGCGGCACATCACCTTCTTGTCTTCAAGAGTTGCAACCAGGGTATCGATGGCCTCGAAAGGACCGGAAACAACCGTCATGCCTGGACTGTTCACAGCGGCAATCGATAACTTCTCTCCCAGGAGCGGTGTTACTTCCCCATCCGGCAAACGCACTGCCAGCATGCCTCCGGCAGGCAAATCCTGCATCATGCGCGCGCGGGCCGAAAGGATACGCAAGGCAACATTCCGCGAAAAAACACCAGCAATGCAGGCCGCCACATATTCACCCAGGCTGTGGCCAATCATCGCCTTCGGCGCTACGCCCCATTGCATCCAGAGCTGCGCCAGCGCATATTCCACTACGAACAACGCTGGTTGTGTGATGAAGGTTTCCTTGAGCCGCCGTGAGGACTCTTCTTCATGGCCCGGTTGCGGATAAAGCAGCGTGCGCAAATCGAGTCCCAGCAGGGGCCGAAGCACCTCCGCGCATTCATCCACTTGCGCAGCAAAAATGAGTTCGTTTTCATACAAACCGCGTCCCATGTTCACTTGCTGCGCACCTTGTCCAGGGAACATGAACACTACCGGGGCATCGCCATGCTCATGCTTGCGCGACCACACGCGCCTGGAGTCGCTGGAGACCACTGCCTCGGCAGCTTCGGCAGCCGTGCCGGCCACCGTTGCTCTGCGATATGGGAAATGTCGCCGCCCGGTCTGCAACGTAAACGCTGCATCCGCCAGGTTCAGAGCAGAATCGCTGGAAGCCAGATACGCGGCCAGGTTGCGGGCTGCCTGATCCAGCGCAGGTTGGCTTCGCGCCGAAATAAGGAACAACTGCTCTGCGCGCGCCGGCCCGGAAGCCTGCTGTTCTGGAGCTTCTTCCAGAACCACATGCGCGTTGGTGCCGCCTGATCCGAACGCGCTTACACCAGCGCGGCGCGGCGTTTCGCCCGCCGGCCAATCTGCTAGCTTTGCGTTTACATAAAACGGCGTTTCCGCAAAATTGATTTTGGGATTCGGCTGGCTGTAGTGCAGGCTCGCGGGGATTTTCGCATTCTGTAGCGCAAGCGAAGTTTTGATCAGGCCCGCGATTCCTGCTGCCGCGTCTAAATGACCGATATTGCTCTTGACTGAGCCAATGGCACAAAACTGGTTGCGTTCCGTGCCCAACCGGAAAGCTTGCGTG
>DAHUXF010000050.1 GCA_027307295.1 Acidobacteriaceae bacterium | reverse complement strand
ATCGGATGCAAAGCAAAGATGGCGCTTGCCGCAGCCGCTGTCCAATATGGCAGACGCAGCTGCCGGGCAAAAACAAAAAACACGCAGACGGTTGCTATATGCAACAAAATCGCAGTCAGGTGCCAGCCCCAGGGCTGCAACTTGAACAGCGCATAATTGAAAATAGACCAGGTGGTAAACAGAGGACGGTAATAAAGCTGGCCGCGGTTCATGTGGTACCACAGATCGCTGGTGAACGCGCGCGGCACATTACTCCACGACCGGACAAGCGGGTTGTCCACAATCTGGAAGACGTCATCCCATGCGAACTGAAATGACAGACTCACATAATAAACAATGAACGTGAGCGCACCGAGAAAGGACAAAAACAGTGCGGGACGGCGAAAATGTTCCGCGATGGAAACGTTATTCGGCCTGTTGCGCGGAGCCGCCACCGGGTTATTGGGGCCTGAAGAGCCAGATGATTTGGTTGCTGGCATTTGCGAATGGAACCACAAGCTGCTGTATTTCGGATTATGTCAGAGGTCATGCAGGAATCGCAACGGACAATACACTTCGGTCATGCCGGAGAGAACCTCTGCCAATACTAGCGGGGCCTGCCACGGCTACGATAATAAAATAGCCCGCTCCTCTTGGGATTTGATACTCGCAAGAAACTGGACGCTGGCTGAAACGCAGATGGATTTTGCACCTTACATGATAACTAAGATAAATATCGGCTATGGCTTGCCGAAGCTGCGTAGTAATGTCGCAGGAGCCGCACTCTCTGCCCGGCTTGAAGGACAAAAATGCTAACGGCCTCAGCCCCCTCAGTGCTCTGTGTCGATCTGGATGGCACTCTGGTTCGAAGCGATTTGTTCTGGGAGTGCTTTCTGTTTCTGCTGAAGACGCGTCCACTGGTCCTCTTGATGGTCCCATTCTGGTTGCTGCGCGGACGGGCCTATTTGAAAGACCAATTGGCGCAGCGCGCCGTACTGGACATTGCAACGCAGCCGTACCGTCCGGAAATCCTAAGCTTCCTTAAAGAAAAAAAAGATTCCGGTTGCCATCTGGTATTGGTTTCGGCATGCGCCAGCAAGTTGGCCACCCGCGTGGCTGATCATCTGGGATTATTTGATTCGGTTTTCGCCAGCGAACCTGGACGCAACCTGAAAGGCCGCGTCAAAGCGCAATTCTTACAGGAAAAGTACGGGCGCCGGGGCTTTGATTACATCGGCGATTCCCGCGCCGACCTGAAGGTCTGGCAGGTAGCGCGGACAGCTTACGTTGTGGGTGACCCTAAATTGTCTGAACGGGCAGCCAGACTGACGGAAGTAGGCCGCGTGTTTTCCGTGAACCGGATGACGCTCCCGACGTTTGTTTCTGCCATCCGCGGCCATCACTGGTTTAAAAATGTTCTGGTATTCCTGCCCGTGGCGCTGGCCCACCGGCTGGGCCCGCACTCATTTATCCGGACTTTCGCAGGATTTCTCCTCTTCGGCATGTGCGCCTCCGGCATTTACGTGCTGAATGACCTGCTTGATCTGCACTCTGACCGGGAGCATCCCTGGAAACAGAATCGGCCTTTCGCCGCCGGCGACATATCTGTCCCTTATGGATTCATTATTTCCTTCGTGCTCCTGGCAACCGCTTTGCCTTGCGCTTTTTTTCTCAGCTTTAAGTTTGCCGTAGTCCTGATCGGGTACGTTGCTCTCACCATGTGGTACTCAGTGCATTTAAAGACGATTGTGCTGCTGGACGCCTTCATCCTCTCAAGCTTCTACAGCATTCGCATCTGGGCCGGGGCCCTCATCACGGCAACGCCGTTATCACAATGGTTTTTGTCTTTTTCACTGTTCTTCTTTTTGAGCATGTCCATGGCCAAGCGTTATTCAGAACTCATGAGCGCCAAAACCCTGGTGGAAAGCGGACGGTCCGGACGGGGATATTTGAGCGGAGATCGCGAACTTCTGATGAATCTGGGAGTGGCAATCGGTTTTTCCGCCGTAGTGGTCTTCAGTTTGTATGTGAATAGCCGGGATGTAATGGTTCTTTACCGCACGCCGGAAGCGCTGCTGCTGCTGGCGCCGCTGCTGGCTTATTGGATCAGCCGCCTGTGGCTGAAAGCTCATCGGGGCGAACTCCACGATGATCCAATCACACTGGCCCTGCGTGATTACGGCAGTTATGCCGTAGCTGCGGTTGCCGCTATCATCCTGGCCGTCAGCATGTTTAGATTGGGCTAGCACATGGACGCGCCTGCACCAGCAATGCAATCACAAGCAAAAACCACTTCACCGTTGGTTGCCGGTTCCGGCTATACATCTTGGGGACGATATCCTCGCGTCTCGCATGAAGCCGTTTTTCGCGTCGATTGGGCCCAGCAGATATTTCCTCTGTTGCAGCAGGCGGCTCCTGGCTCATTGTTGCCCTATGGTCTCGGCAGAAGTTATGGCGATCTCTGCCTCAATGCCGACCGCAGCCTGGTGGATTGCTCACATCTGAATCGTTTCCTGGCTGCTGATTTTCAGGAAGGCTGGGTCCGTTGTGAAGCCGGCGTCAACCTGGCGGACATCCTCAAAGTGATTGTTCCTAAAGGATGGTTTCTTCCGGTAACGCCCGGCACAAAGTTTGTTACTCTCGGCGGCGCCATTGCCAATGACGTGCATGGCAAAAACCATCATCGCGCCGGCACCTTCGGCTGCCACGTCCGCAGGCTGGCCCTTTGCCGCTCAGATGCTGAAGTTGTGATCTGTGGACCGTCTGAAAATCAGGGCATCTTCAACGCAACCATCGGCGGCCTTGGGCTGACCGGCGTCATTTTGTGGGCTGAGATCCAGCTCAAAGCCATTCAGGGAATTGGAATTGATCTGGACGTTCTGCCCTTCGCGTCGCTCGAAAAGTTTCTGGCTCTCACCGTGGAAAGCGACCAGGATTATGAATACACAGTGGCATGGCTTGACTGCCTGACCAAGGGCAAACAGAGAGGAATTTTCTTTCGCGGAAACCACAGCGCTGCGCCGTTCCCGAAAATCCGCGCGCATCAACCGCCCAAAGTGCCTTTTGATTTTCCTGCCTGGACGTTAAACCGCTTCACCATGAAAGCTCTCAATGCGGGCTACTACTGGCGCAACCAGCACAAGAAAAACCGCACCCTGGTGGCTTATGACCCGTTTTTCTATCCGCTGGATTCCATCCGGCAGTGGAACCGCGTGTATGGGAAACAAGGTTTTCTGCAATATCAATGCGTGGTGCAGGAAAATTCTTTCGCCGCTTTTGAACAGCTGATGGAATTGATCTCGCAATCAGGCATGGGATCATTTCTGGCAGTCCTCAAGCGCTTTGGCTCGCGCAAAAGTCCTGGGCTGCTTTCTTTCCCCCGGCCCGGACTTACTCTTGCCCTGGACTTCCCCATGCACGGAGAAGCTACGCTGCGGCTTCTGGAAACCCTGGACGCTGTCATATTAAAAGGTGGCGGTGCAATCTATCCCGCCAAAGATGCCAGAATGAGTCCCGCAATGTTTGAGGCTTCTTTTCCCGCGTGGCGCAAGCTTCTTCCTTATATAGACAAAAAGCTATCTTCTTCACTGTGGCGGCGCGTCACGGAAGGACTTCTGCCTTGAAAAAACTGATCGTGCTCGGAGCTACTTCCGGGATCGCGCAAGCAGTGCAAAGAAAAGCGGCGCAGGAAGGCAAAGAATTATTGCTGGTAGCGCGCTCCGCGGGACGGCTTGAAGTCTTGCGCCAGGACCTTCTGGTCCGTGGCGCAGCCAATGTACTGACTTTTGCAATTGATCTGGACAACATTGAGCAACACGCGCGCCTGATCGACTTCGCACAAAAAAATTTTGCCGGTTTTGACACTCTTCTGCTCGCCTATGGCTCTATGCTTGACCAGACCCAATGCGACCACTCGGGCGAATTGACCGCACAGCAACTGCACACGGACTTTGTGAGCGCCGCCGCTCTGCTGACTGCCTTTTCGGATTATTTTGAATCCCGTAAAGGCGGTTGCATCGCCGTGATTACCTCTGTGGCCGGTGATCGCATTCGCCGCTCCAACTATGTCTATGGCACAGCCAAGGGCGCGCTTACTCTTTTTCTAGCCGGGCTGCGCAGCCGTTTACGAGGCGCGGGGGTGAAGGTAATTACTATTAAACCAGGCCCAGTGAATACGGCCATGACGGCCCATCTGGAGAACTCCGGAAGGTTCGCCGACCCTGAAATGGTGGCACAGGACATCTACCGGGCTCTCCAACGGCAATCCCCTAAGATCGTCTATACACCTGGCCTCTGGCGCTACATCATGATGGCCGTGCGGGCCATTCCAGAGCCGGTCTTCAACTGGCTGGTGAGCCGCCACGGACCCTCACCAGCACGCTCCAAAAAGCCCTGATCAGGCGGCAGAAACGGCCGGGCATGCTTGCCACTTCATTTACTTACCAAAGAATAGTGATAGATCGAACGGTAGCAGACGCTTAGAAACCACGCTCCGGCGAGATGGATTCTTTCCCGGCCTCAATTTCAAGAAACTTCACATAAACTCCGAATCCATCTAAACAAATCTACCTGCGCCAGTGTGGCGTGTGAATTTGTCTTAAAAAAATTAGCACAAATAAAAATAATTCAGCTACTCTGGATTGACAAACCAAGGTATTCCGCTTACCGTTACTTACTCACCCCCCAATATGCTGCGATGACAGCCCCATGGAAAAGCCAGGGACTGCAGAGGGAGCCGTTTGCAATGTTGCACAATACTATTCGTCTATCCAGGACGGGCCTAATTAACCTTCTGTTGCTTGTATGTTTTGTTTTTCCAGGCTACGGGCAAGTTCAGACCACGCTATCCGATGTTCACCATGACATCTCACAACCATTGCGTGATCTGGTTAAGACCGCACCGGCGCAGAGTGAGCTTGAGCAGGAGTCAGAACCTATACGGAGTATCCCACTGCCAGCAGGTTTGAAACCAGAGGACGTTCCCGACCCTGTGCTGCAAACTTCCAGGGTAGAAGCTCCAACATTGCTCAGCCCGGCTCCTGGCCTGAACTTTGAGGGCATGGGCCGGGGACTGACTGGCTTTACGATAACTGGGGCGCCTCCTGATACCAATGGCGCGGTGGGTCTTACGCAGTATGTTCAGTGGGTGAACGTCAGCTTTACGGTATTCGATAAGGCCACGGGAAATATAGTTCTGGGGCCGGCAGCCGGTAGATCATTGTGGCAGGGCTTTGGCGGGAACTGCGAAATTAACAATGACGGCGATCCTATTGTTCTGTATGACAAGCTGGCCGATCGTTGGATCTTCAGCCAGTTCTCTGTCGTCAACCCTAACCCACCCGGTGGCCTGGGGCCGTTCTTCCAGTGCGTGGCTGTCTCGACAACATCAGATGCCACGGGCTCTTATAACCGCTATGCCTTCCAGTATTCTTCATTTGACGATTATCCCAAGATGGGAGTCTGGCCAGATGCTTACTATGTGACCTTTAACATGTTTAATCCCTCCTCGGCGGCCTTTGTTGGGGCCGACGCCTGCGCTTATGACCGCAATGCCATGCTTGCCGGACAGGCGGCAACGCAAATTTGCTTTCAACAAACCAATTCAGTTGGGGGCTTGTTGCCGTCGGATGTGGATGGCCATAATCCGCCACCGCCGGGTTCGCCGAACTATATGGTCTATTTTGGGGCCAATGTTCTGAATTTATTCAAGTTTCACGTGGATTTTGCCACGCCGGCAAATTCCACATTTACCGGCCCCACCGCTATCCCTGTAGCGCCGTTTACTCCTTTGTGTACCGGCCTCCGCACCTGCGTGCCGCAACCCAACACAAGCACGCAACTGGACACTCTGGCGGATCGTCTGATGTATCGCCTGGCCTATCGCAATTTCGGTGATCACGAGTCTTTGGTTGTAAACCATTCTGTAGCTGTGGGATCACCAACGGCAACAGGAGGAGGTGTCCGCTGGTATGAAATACAGAATCCCAATGGCACGCCAACCGTGGCGCAACAATCTACTTTTGCGCCCGACACCACTAGTTTTCGCTGGATGGGCAGCATTGCCATGGACCAGGTGGGAGATATAGCTCTTGGCTACACGGTTTCCAGCAGCAGCATCTCCCCTTCGGTTGCGTTTACTGCGCGGGCTGCTGGTGACCCCGTAAGCACCATGCAGCCGGAAACCACGATTATCAGTGGGACCGGCTCGCAGACAACGGACATTTTTGGCAATCCGCTCACGCGCTGGGGGGATTACAGCGCCATGCAGGTTGATCCAGTCGATGACTGCACCTTCTGGTACACCAGTGAGTACATGGCGGCGAATGGGGCCTTTAACTGGAACACGCGAATCGCCAACTTTAAATTTCCAGGCTGTGACAAGCCTGATCTTACAATCTCCAGCGCCCACACCGGAAATTTTACGCAAGGCCAGAGCGGGGCAACATACACGATAACCGCCGCAAATGCAGGCAGCCTTGTTACCAGCGGCACAGTTACTGTTGTTGACACATTGCCTGCGGGTCTTACCGCCACGGCAATTAGCGGCACAGGGTGGTCCTGTGACCTGCCAACCCTTACATGTACACGCAGTGACGTGCTTGCCGCGCAAAGCAGCTATCCGGCGATCACGCTCACAGTCAATGTGGCGACCAACGCCGCCGGGCAGGTGACAAATGCCGCAACCGTATCCGGTGGCGGAGAGATAAATCTGGCCAATGACAGTACTGCGGACATCACCACGGTCATCCAGCTGGGGCCCGATCCCACCATCACCATGAACCACACCGGGACTTTCATTCAAGGACAGACGGGAACGTACAACCTTACGGTCACCAATGTTGGCTTGTCAGCTCTGAATGCCCTGGTTACGGTGACTGATACGTTGCCGGCAGGTCTCACCGCTAAAACTGTAAGCGGCGCTGGCTGGAGTTGTGTGGTTGGCCCGCCGGTAAAATGCACGCGCTCTGACGCTTTGGCGTCAACCGCGAGTTATCCGGTCATTGCATTAACAGTCAATGTAGCCAGCGGAGCGGCCGCTTCAGTAGTGAATACCGCCACCGTAGCCGGCGGCGGAGAAACCAACACGCTGAATGACACAGCCAGCGACCCCACCACTATCAGTCCGCCACCGCCCGATTTGACGATCAGCAAGACCCACACCGGCAACTTCCAGCAGGGGCAAAGCTTCGCCTCTTACACAATCACAGTCAGCAACACAGGTTCCAGCGCTACCAGCGGTACTGTGTCAGTAACGGATACGCTGCCCACAGGGCTTACTCTTACCAGCATGTTTGGCCAAGGCTGGTCCTGCAACCTTACGACCTGCACGCGTAATGATGCGTTGGCGACCGCAAGCAGCTATCCGGCCATTACTCTGAACGTGCGTGTGGCTGGCGATGCGCCGGCCTCAGTGACCAATACGGCTGTGGTCTCCGGCGGCGGAGAAACCAATACATCCAATGACACCGCCAATGACGTCACGACGATTACGCCGACGCCGGACCTTACCATTACTAAAACACACGTCGGCAATTTCACCGTTGGGCAAAATGGGGTCTATACGATCACCGTAAGCAATGCAGGAGGCGCGCCAACGACAGGCGCCGTTTTCATGAGCGACTTCCTTCCTTCCGGCATGACAGCAACTGCAATTACTGCCACGGGCTGGAATTGCTCAACGCTGCCCACGTTCTTTGTGAACTGCTCCCGGTCAGACGCGCTTGCCTCAGGCAGCAGTTATCCCGCAATCACCATGACCGTCCGAGTAGACGGGGCCTTCACAAGCCCTGAGATCAATACTGCCAGCGTGAGCGGTGGAGGCGAACTCAACCAGGCCAACGATACCGCCAGTGATTCCACCATTGTCAACACCCCGACATTAACGATCACCAAAACCCATTCTCCCGCCACTTTCATTGTGGGGCAGACAGGCACCTACACCATCACCGTGGGCAACACGGGAGCTACATCCACCACGGGATCAAGTGCGAACTTGGTCACGGTTACTGATTTTCTACCCCAGGGTATGACCGCCACCGACCTGAGCGCCAGCACAGGATGGACTTGCTCTGCGGTGCCAACATCTTTTGTGAACTGCACGCGGTCCGATGCGCTTGCCACAGGCAACAACTATCCGGCGATCGTAATGACGGTAAGCATCAACGGCGCTCAGTCGTCTTCCGTCGTCAACAACGCCAGTGTTACCGGCGGTGGAGATTTACGCCAGCATTCTGCGAGTGATCCCACGCCTGTGACCGCGCCGGCATTGAGCATCACCAAAACGCACACTGGCAACTTCACCGTCGGCCAGACAGGCAACTACACCATCACCGTGAGCAACACGGGCACAGTGGCAACGGTGGGAACCGTACAGGTTAACGACTTTCTGCCTTTCGGCATGACCGCAACGGCAATCAGCGCTACGGGCTGGTCCTGCTCCACTCTTCCAACCCAGTTCGTGAATTGCTCGCGCTCGGATGCGCTAGCCGCAGCGGGCAGCTATCCGACGATTACCCTCACCGTATCTGTGGACAGCACTACTTCGGCGAATGTAACAAACACGGTCAATGTGACGGGTGGCGGCGACTTGACCACCCATTTTGCAAACGATCCCACAACCATTAATGTTCCTGATCTGGCGATCACCGCGACCCATACGGGTAATTTCTTCGCTGGTGAGTCAGGAGCGGTTTATACGCTAACCGTAAGTAACGTTGGAACGATTGCTACAGCCGGCGGCAATGTTTCCGTGAGCGACTTCCTGCCCCAGGGCCTGACAGCCACCGCAATAACGGGGGCAGGCTGGTCCTGCCCGTTCGTGCCGACCCAGTTCGTGAACTGCAGCCGGCCGGCTGGAACTCTGGCCCCTGGCAGCAGTTATCCAGCCCTCACCATTAATATGACGGTTACTTCGGATGCCCCCGCTTCAGTCATCAATAATGCAAGCGTGGGAGGAATCGGGGACGCCAACCTCAGCAACAACAGTGCGTCTGATCCCACAACGATTGCGCGCACGGCCGTTCTGCCCAATTCCAACGCCAACGTATCAGTAAGCGCCGGGAATCCTGCGACATTTGCATTGAACGCAACCCTGGCTACTTCGCCTTCAGTTGGAACGGTTACATTCACCGCCACCGGACTTCCTCCCAATTCGAAAGCAGTATTCAGTCCGGCAACCGTCACGCAGTCCGGAGCTGTCGCGTTGACCATTGATACCTCTGGCAATGGACATGTTGCAGCACTCAGCCCCCTGGAATTCCGCAGCCCTGGGTCTCCTTGGAACCATGGCACTCCTGAGAATCATGGGTCTCCTTATGTTGCGCTTCTGTTTCCTCTGGCTGGCCTGATTGCAGCCACGGTCGCCTTGCACAAACGGAAAAAACCATGGCTGAAGTGGGCCTTCGGTGCTTCCGCTTTCTGTCTGTTGTTGGCGTTTTCCGGCTGCGGCGGGGGAGGAAGCAATCCAGCACCCGTTCCCACGCCAGCTCCCACTCCTCCGACTGTTACGCCCTCTGGAACCTACACAGTGACCGTGACGGGAACCAGTTCCACTGCGGGCGTCCAGCCTGCCACCACGCAAGTCGTGCTTGTTGTGCAGTAATGGGCGCAGGGGGAACGCTGTTCATGGGGCTCGCTGAAAGTGCGAGTCCCATGTTTTTTGTGAGGTATTTTCTTACAGCGGAAAAACTTCAAAAATAGGGAGTTTTAAAATCGAATGTAATCGCCCCACCGATTGGAGCTGATTCGAAATGCTTAAAAAGCAGAATCGTGGAGCCGACGATCGGACTTGAACCGATGACCTGTCGATTACGAATCGACTGCTCTACCAACTGAGCTACGTCGGCCAGGAGTGAGCGCTCCTCTTATTCTAAGAGACAGATGGAAATGCGTAAAGCTTGGCGCCATATCGGCGCCATATCTATGACTCCCGCAATTGCGTGTGCCGGGATGGCACTGCCATTGCAGTCACAGCTCAAGAGGATGGCGGACGGTAAAGTTACTAAACAGGTGAGTTTTCCACATCTTAGCGACAATTTGCGCTTGCAATTTACGGCCCGCTTTTCGCATAATGTTCTGTAGCTCTGTAGGAAAGACCGCGTACCTCCCAAAGGCCACGAGTGGAACGATACGATCGATCAGACGTCTTGCGGATCCTTCGCATTACAGCGCGGCAATTAGCTGGCTGGGAAAAAGCCGGCTTGCTGCCCGCGGCGGAATCCTATTCTTTTTTCGACCTTCTGCAACTGAAAAAGCTTCGTGATCTCCGCGCCAAGCGGGTGCGCTCCGCGGTGATCCTGGAATCTTTGCGCGCCATGCGGCAGGTTGCCGGCATGGAAAATCCGCTCATGGAAGCCGGCACCTTCGCCAGCCAGTCACGCGTGGTTTTCCGCCATCAGGGCGCAGCCATGGAGCCGCTGGCAGGACAGTTCGTGATGGATTTCAATCAGCGGGACGTGGTTGAGTCCCACAAAATCCATGCCATGCGGGCCGCTGAATCGGCTGCCGAGTTTTTCGCGCGCGGGGTATCGCTGGAGGAAGACCCAGGCACCCAGGTGGAAGCAATCGATTCCTATAAGAAATGCATTGAGCTTGATCCCTCCCACGCCGCCGCTTATATCAACCTGGGAACGCTGCACTATAACCGTCACGATTATGTGCAGGCTGAACGCTACTATCGCACGGCGATTGAAGTAGACCCGCGTTATGCCCTGGCATATTTCGATCTGGGCAACGTGCTGGATGAAACCGGGCGCCTTCCTGACGCGATCCGCGCTTATGAGTCTGCTATTTCTCTGGCTCCCACCTACGCTGATGCGCATTACAATCTGGCCCTGGCCCTTGAAAAAGCGCGCCAGCCACGTAAAGCCCTCCGCCACTGGGAAGCCTATGCCCGGCTTGACACGATTGGTCCGTGGTCCATTCATGCCAAAAATCAAATCAAAAAAATCCTGGCCGCGGACGAACTGAAAGTCGTCCCCAGGAAGAAATAGATCAGCTCCCGAGTTATATAATTCACTCTTTTCTTATTGATTCGCGGCGGCAAAATCTTTCCTGATCTGCATTCATCTGCGCAAATCTGCGGCGAAGAAAAGTACACCAACTCAGGAACCGCTGAACCACCTTGATTTGGTTCTGCTTGCCGCTGTTCTACTGCTCTATGGGCCGGTGTTTTATACTCAATGCTCATGTTGAAAGAGATCCTTGAGCAAGGACAACGGACCATTGACGCGGCATTGGAAAAGCTTCTGCCTGGGGCCACAGTGGTGCCGGAATCCATTCATCAGGCAATGCGTCACAGCGTTTTTGCCGGAGGCAAGCGCCTGCGCCCTATTCTATGTATGGAAGCAGCGCGCATGATCGCCGGCAAGCTGCCGGAAGGCGTAGCAGAACTTGGCAGCGCGCTGGAAATGCTGCACACATATTCGCTGATCCATGACGATCTTCCCGCGCTGGATAATGACGACCTGCGCCGCGGCAAGCCTACGTGCCATGTGGTTTACGGCGAGGCCATCGCTATCCTGGCCGGTGACGCTCTACAGACCCAGGCTTATGAAACCCTGGCCCGCCTGCAATGTCCGGCGGAAGCGCGAGTGAAGATCATTGAAGAAATTGCCCATGGAACCGGAACGGTGGATGGCATGATCGGCGGCC
>DAHUXF010000509.1 GCA_027307295.1 Acidobacteriaceae bacterium | reverse complement strand
ATGGAACAGCAGGTATCCCCGGCAACGGTGTATGCGGCCTTTGCCACTTCGAACGGATGCAGCGCACTGAAATTCGCAGGTAGCGGCACCACCCAGACTTACGGAATGACCAACAGTTACGACTCTTCGCAATTGTCGGTCAATGCCGCAGGTGTAGCCACGATTCCGACGACATTTACCACTTCTGGCGGGAACGTCGGCGCCAATGGAAATTTGGTGGAAAATGGCTCCGGTGTAACCATCAATGGAACGCTGTCCACTCCGGACACTGGCGTTGGAAACTGCTCCGGCGGCAACGTCACCGCGCTCAGCGGAAACGGGACTGTAACCGGAGGGTTGGTGAAGCTACCGCAGACCGTGGTCTTTCCTCCGCCGGTCATCCCCCCGCCGGGGACGATCAGTTATGACAATCACAATGTGCCACCGAATCCTCTGCCTCCCGGTGCCTACGCGGACATCAGTCTGAGTGGTAGCATGCAGTTGAACTTGGTGCCAGGGACCTACAATATCAACAGCATCTCGGCGAACGGCAACAATACCTCGGTGTTGATTAATCCCGATCCAATAACCCATCTATACGGACCGGTGACCATCAACGTTACAGGCAACGGTACAACGACCCCCATCGCTCTCGGAGGTAACGGGCTAGAAAATCCCACGCTGAACCCAGCACTGCTCCAAATCAATTATGCGGGCACGGGCAACATTAACATTAACGGCAATACGCAGTCTGCTGCCGTAATCTACGCACCGAATTCTTACATCACGATCACGGGTGGATCGGACTTTTATGGCGCCGTCCTCGGCAACGTCGTGAACGACAAAGGCGGGGCATCTATCCATTACGACCGCAATTTGTCAAAGAACACCTTCATCGTAAGCAACTTCATGCTGGACTCGTTCAGTTGGGCGAAGTTCTGACGCGAGAAAAGTCGCCAGTCATCAGGAAGCGCGGCCTGGCGCCGGGTTACGTGCCGCCAGCCTGTTCAATGTTGATTACGATTTTCCCTTGGGCATGTTCTTCTGCCAAATAGCGGAGGGCTTCACCGGGCACGGGTGAAGAGTGTCGGCCTGCCATGCAAGAGCGATAATCGTCCAAATGAACCGGATAGTTTCAAAGTTGCCGATTGTCCATCCACAGCCTCGGACGCACCATATTGACAGCCAACGGCAGGGTTTTGCGGACCATCCGGTTGGAAAAGATGTCGTATACTGTCGCGGTTCAGGACCAACATCTAGCTTATGGCAGAGAAAATCACACCTGCGGAGATTGCCGCGGAGAGAGCCGAAAGTGCGCGAGACCCCGTGACCATTGTTGCCATTTCGATCGTGGCCTTCGCCATTGCAAATCTGCTGCATGAAGGAGCCGGTCATGGAGGCGCCTGCATGCTGGCGGGAGGTCATGCAAAGGTGTTATCCACCGTGCACTTCGAATGCAGCCTGGACAGTCGATTCGTCTCTGCTGGCGGCACCCTCGTTAACCTCGTGGCAGGGTTCGTGTGTTGGTTCGCGTTACGTTTCGTAAGGCAAGGCTCCGGACATTTGCGCTATTTCCTATGGCTGCTTATGACGATCAACCTGCTATCAGCGGGCGGATATTTCATGTTCTCGGGTGTGGGTAACTTCGGAGATTGGGCCGACGTGATTCATGGTTTCCCCCCGGCGTTGCTTTGGCGTTGCGGGCTTACCGTTTTGGGAGTGGTGTCTTATGTGTTTGTCGTCTGGCTGGCACTGTTGTAACTGCGCCCTTTCATAGGGGAATCCGAGTGGCGACGAGGCGCAGCAAAAGATCTGACGATTGTCCCGTATATTACCGGCGGCATTCTCAGCACGGTGGCTGGAATGTTCAACCCCGTGAGCTTGATTCTGGTCGGACTCTCGGCCGCGGCAGGCTCGTTCGGCGGGGCGTCCGGAATGGCTTGGATGACGCAATGTTTGGGTAGCAAATTGATTCCCAAAATTGCCACTCCACCTTTCACGCTGCCACGCCACCGAGGTTGGATTGTTGCGGCTATCATCACGACTGCAATTTTTGTCGGCGTGCTGGGGCGCGGCGTACGCTTTTCCTAAACAAGACAAACCAAGACATCCACTCTCATAACTAATCCAGCTTGCCGCAGAAGTAGCTCCCGGATGCCAGGCTAAGGGGAAGTCATCCCGGCGCAGAGGTGTTGCCGGAGGGAGTGGCGGCGGGTCAACCCTCTCAAAAACCGCGCGGGACTTCCAGGAAAAACGGCATCACCCTGATCAGAACCGGCACCGAATAAAAAGGCCGAACGCCTGTGCCCGGCCTGCAAATCTTTAATGGTGGCGAAGTCAGGTTCGAACTGACGACCTTCGGGTTAGGAGCTACACAGAACAGCACGGCAAAAATCCACTAAATGCTTAGTCTGGCGTTGCATAGCTCAAGACCCGGCTTCCCGTTTCTCCTGTTGAATTGTACCGAACAAGTTGAAAGGCC
>DAHUXF010000508.1 GCA_027307295.1 Acidobacteriaceae bacterium | reverse complement strand
GACGCAAAAAGCACAGTCGTCTGGCGCTCCGTTACGTCATAGAATCGGGAATACCAGCCGATATACATGGCCGCTGTTCCAAGCAGGCTGCCCCACACAATCCGCCGCCAGGGCTTCACGCTCACCATAGCCAGGATGGCCAGGTCCAGCAGGCACACGTAAGAGAACAGGACGATCTCATGGTTCTCTCCGGTGGAGACTAAAGCCGGTGTGCTGAAGCCGCCAATCATGGCGTAAACAGCCAGTATCTCGGCGTCCTGGGTGAGCGCCAGAACGATGGTGGAAGCAGTGACCACAATCATGGCGGCAAATGCCGCTGCCGGCGGAATCAAGCCATACCGTTGTGATGCCGCCCACAATGAGAGATAAAGAATGCCAATGCCTACAGCCTTCAGCGAAAACGAGAATGCAGTGCTGCCTTTGCTGCGGAAGCGCTCGCTCCACAGCACCACGCCGATGCCCGCGAGAAGGCCGATCGCCACCCGTCCGCCCGGCCCGATCCAACCGCTGTCAAAGGCATACTTCAGGAAATAAGAAACACCGATCAGTATGGCAACAATGCCGATGCGGTTCAGCCACAGCTTGCCGATCGTCCCTTCCAGATCGTCATGCGAGCGATGCGTGGGCTGGCCGAATTTTGGCGCGGCAGTATCTGGCCGGGCAGGAATGCGCGGCATCGGCGGCATAGAAGCACCGCGGTCTACCTCTCCGTGTGAAACGCTGATGGGTGGGGCTTCCACAGAGGAGGGCGGAGGCAGAGAAGATGGCGGAGGCGGCGGAGTCACTCCCTGAAAAACTTGTGGCTCGATTCCCGAACGCTGCTCCAGCCGATGCACACGCGCAGTCAGTGATGCCATCTGCGCGCGCAGAACTTCCATTTCGTCCTGTGGATTGGCCATGCGGGTAAACTACCCCATACGGGGCGCGGGAGCAATGATGAAGTTGTCAATCACTGCCAACAGTAATCTTGCCGTATTTCTAATTCCACTTCAGCCCTTTGAGCTGGTCCAGATTCACATTTCCGCCGCTGAGCACGACGGCCACTCTGGACCCCGCTGGGGCTTTAATCAACCCATGCAGCAGCGCGGCCACCGGCGACGCGGCAGCGCCTTCCACCACCAGCTTGCAATGTGACATGACCCAGAGCATTGCCTCAAAAAGGTCTTTGTCCGGCAGAGTAACCCTGTCATCCACACAGCGCTGCACCACGGAGAACGTATGTTCGCCCACGCGCTTCACCCGCAGCCCGTCAATGATGGTGTCAATCTTGTCCAGCGTGACCACATGTCCGGCTTCAATGCTGCGCTTCATGCCCGGCCCATCGGACGATTCCACGCCAATGATCTTGATCCTGGGGTTTGATGCCTTCAGCGCCATGGACACGCCGGAGATCAGCCCCCCGCCGCCAATCGGCACCACGGCAATATCAACTTGCGGAAAGGCTTCATACACTTCCAGCCCCAGCGTGCCTTGCCCGGTGATCAACTGAAGATCATCGAAAGGATGTATGTAGGTAAGTCCGCGTTCCTGCATCAGCTGCTTGGCCTTCTCATTGGCCTCGTCCCAGATGGTGCCGTGCAGCACAACTTCAGCGCCATAAGCCCGCGTTGCTTCCACCTTGGAGGGCGTGGCATTGCTCGCCATCACCACTACAGCCTTTATTTTGTAGACGCCAGCGGCCAGCGCCACGCCCTGCGCGTGGTTTCCCGCTGAAGAACAGATCACGCCCCGCTTGCGCTGCTCTTCCGTTAGATGGCTGAACTTATTCATCGGCCCGCGCAGCTTGTACGACCCGCCCTTCTGGAACATCTCCGCCTTCAGGCGCACGTCAAAGCCTGTGCGCTCGCTCAAAATCCGCGATGTAAGTAGCGGCGTGTGATAAGCAAATGACGAAACGATTTTTCTGGCTTCCTGAAACTCACGGAGAGAAACTACCGGGGCGGCTGAAACTTGTGTGGACATAGCTCGATCCTTTTGTGGCTACTCTTGCTGAAGAAACATAGAGTTTATCAAAGCCCGCCAACGATGGTCACTTTACCTCCCGCAAATCCCTCGTACCACTTCCAACGCGTTCAGGCAGTCCTCGCGACTCACATCATGGTGCGTAACAAACCTCATCTGCTCCTGATCGATTCCCGCTGCCAGAACGTTTTTCTCCGCCAGCCTGCGGCTGAACTCTGTCGTGTTCATTCCGGTGCCAACAATGGAAAACACCAGGATATTCGTGCGCGCTTTCGCACTCAGCTCGATTCCCCTGATCTCTGACAGCCCTTCGCCCAGCACGCGGGCGTTGTCATGGTCTTCTTTCAGCCGCGCCGGCATTTTTTCCAGCGCGATCAGCCCTGCCGCTGCAAGAATTCCGGACTGCCGCATCCCTCCGCCCATGGCTTTGCGGTACACCCGCGCCTTGGCAATAAACTTCGCCGAGCCCACCAGCATGGAGCCCACGGGCGCGCACAGCCC
>DAHUXF010000507.1 GCA_027307295.1 Acidobacteriaceae bacterium | reverse complement strand
ATCCATAACCTGCGCTCACTCTTCAGCATGTTCTCCAGCGATCTCGCCATTGATCTGGGAACAGCCAATACACTGGTGTATGCCAAGGGCAAAGGCATCGTGGTGAATGAGCCCTCCATTGTGGCCATCAACAAAAACACCGGGGAAGTGGAAGCCGTGGGCAAGGAGGCGAAAGAGATGCTGGGCCGGACTCCCGGCAACATCGTGGCCATCAAGCCGATGAAGGATGGCGTGATCGCCGACTTCAAGGTCACGGAAAAAATGTTGAACTACTTTATTCAGAAAGCCCACAACCGCAAGATGCTGGTGCATCCGCGCATTGTGATCGGCGTGCCATCGGAAATCACGCAGGTGGAAAAGCGCGCGGTCATGGATTCGGCCTATCGCGCCAAGGCCAGTGAAGTCCACCTGGTGGAGCAGGCGATGGTGGCCGCCATCGGCGCGGGCCTGCCCATCGAGGAGCCGTCCGGCAACATGGTCGTGGACATCGGCGGCGGCACCACGGACATTGCCGTGATTTCGCTCAGCGGCATTGTGTATTCCCGTTCCGTGCGCATGGCGGGTAACCAGATGGATGAAGCCATCATGAATTACCTGAAGCGCAAATATAATCTGCTGATCGGCGAGCGCACCGCGGAAACCATCAAGATTGAAATCGGCTCGGCCTATCCTCTGGACAAGCCGCTCACCATGGAGATCAAGGGACGCAACCTGATTGAAGGCGTGCCCAAGACCATTACGATTGATGACAGTGAAATCCGCGAGGCGTTGAGCGAATGCATCAGCACCATCATGAATGCGATTCGCGTGGCGCTGGAGCGCACACCACCGGAATTGAGCGCAGACATCAGCGACCGCGGCATTGTGCTGACCGGCGGCGGCGCGCTGCTGAAAAATCTGGACAAGCGTATCCGCGAGGAAACCGGCCTGCCGGTCTCGATTGCCGATGATCCTCTGGCCAGCGTGGTGCTGGGCACGGGAAAGATGCTCAGCGACTTCAAGCTGCTGAGAAAGATTTCAATTGAGTAAACGGATGGGGCGGGCCTGGTAAGCCCGTCCTTGTTCTTCTGGCCCTCCTTAGCGCAGCATCATGGAAAATTTCTTTAGCCGGTACAAGAACCCGCTCGTGCTGATGCTGGTTCTTTTTATACAGGTGGTGGGGCTGGCCACGCAGGTCAAGCGCCCGGACAGCGCCAGAGGCTCCAGTTCCGGCGGCGGACCGCGCCTGATCCGGGTTTGGACTGTAACCGCGTTTACGCCGGTAGAGCGCATGTTTATTTCCACCGGACATTTCTTTCGCGATAGCTGGCACAACTATCTGTACCTGCGCGGCATACGTAAGGAGAATCGCGACCTGCACGAAAAAATCGCGCAAATGCAGATGGAGCAGGTGCGGTTGAAGCAGGATGCCGATCAAGCCAAGCGCCTGCAGGCCCTGCTGGAATTCAGGGAAAAATTTATAACTAAAACGCTCCCGGCACAAGTGATTGCCACCAGCGGGACGGAACAATCGCGTCTCATCACCATTGACAAGGGCTCCCATGACGGCATTAGAACCGACATGGCAGTGATAACTCCGGATGGGATTGTGGGCAAAGTGAAAGAAGTGTTTCCCATGAGTTCCCAGGTGTTGCTGATCAATGACCGTGACAGCGGCGCGGGCGTAGTTCTTGAAACCTCCAGGCTCCAGGGGATATTGAAGGGGACCAGCCTGGGCGAATTACAGATCAGCGACGTGATGTCCGATGAAAAAGTAGAGCCGGGCGAACATGTGATTACTAGCGGCGGCGACCGTATTTATCCCAAAGGTCTCTCCGTAGGCACAGTGACCTATTCTGCTCCTGACCGGGAGAATGATCCGTTCCTGGCCATCAAAATAAAGCCTGCCGCTGATTTGCGCCGTCTGGAGGAAGTTCTGGTGATTACCCGGACTGCGGAAGAGCCCCAGTCTGTTGCCGGGGAGACAACTCCCATGCGGGCCGCCGATATTCTGGCGCAGCGGTTGCCCAGCATCTCCAGGCCGGATACAAAGACAGACACAAAGACAGACCCAAACGCTGCGAAACCCGGGACTTCAACCCCAACAGTGCCTTCGCCGGTTCCGGATAAGAAGCCGGCGGCAGTAGGACAGGGTTCTCAGGTGGTTGCCGGCGGCAGCGGTGTTGCCACACCCACTCCGACACCCAGGCCGAAAAAAGCTTTAAAGAAACCCATATTGTCCGGCACTCCGCCGGAGGCCCCAGCTCAAGCCACCCCTGCGACCACGCCCCAGGGCACAGCGCCGCCATTACCCACGCCATCTGGCACTCCGGTCCCGGATGGGGAGAAGCCGCCACGATGAACGCCAGCATTTCACTCACTTCCCGCGAAGAGATTGATGTACACCGGTTTAGCTGGCCAGTCTCGTTCGGCATTCCGCTGATTGCGATATTTCTGCAGGTTTACCTGCGGTCGCGGCTGTTTAC
>DAHUXF010000506.1 GCA_027307295.1 Acidobacteriaceae bacterium | reverse complement strand
CAGCCTTCAACGTGGCGCGGAATGAAGGCAAATTGAAACTCAAAGTTTCTAAGGGAGCGGGGTCCCAGGCTCCCTTCAAAAAGGAAAATCGCGATATTCAAAGCGATCAAAAAATAATTAATAAACGGCGTGGTTGAGCGGGGCGTGTCATCGCGGATGGGTAGCATTCAATGGCTGCTTCTTGAATATTTATCATGCTTGATTCAACGGAGTTACTCAAGTGGACGGTGTCCTGATTGTTAATAAACCGGGTGGCATGACCTCGCATGACGTGGTGGCGCGCGTGCGCCGGTTCGGCGAGAAATCTGTGGGCCATCTGGGTACACTTGATCCCATGGCCACCGGTGTGCTCCCGCTGGTCCTGGGCCGCTTTACCCGTCTGGCACAGTTCTATAACGAATCAGACAAACGCTATGAGGGCGTAATCCAGTTTGGCTGGGCCACCAATACCTATGACGCTGAGGGGGAGCCTTCCTGCGCTCCTCAGATGGTCAGGCTGGGGCTGGAAGAAGTACGTGCGGCTGCAAAAGAGTTTACGGGCCCGATTGACCAGTATCCACCCCCGTTTTCAGCCAAAAAAATTGCCGGCATCCCGGCCCATCGCCTGGCCCGCAAAGGCCAGCCGGTAAATCTACAACCCAAGCGCGTAGAGATCAAAGAACTGGAAATCACTTCCTTTGACGGCCAACGGGCTCACTTCAAGGCCTGGTTAAGTTCTGGAACCTATCTGCGCTCACTGGCGCATGATATGGGAAAAAAGTTGGGGCCTAGCGCACACCTGGCGGAACTCACCCGGACCGCTGTACGGGAATTTACCCTGGATGAAGCCTGCACGCTTGACGATATTGAGAAAGCGCGTGTGCCAGAAGGTATAACTGAGCTGTGTATCCACCCGAGACTGGTTTTGCCGGAGTTTCCGGCTGTAGTCGCCTCGCCTGAAAGCGCTGCCAGAATTCGCCACGGTGCCGCTGTGAATCTCCCGGAATTCAGCAACGCGGCTGTTGTGCGCGTCTTTGCCGGACAAAGGGAGCTGCTGGCCATTGCAAAGCGTGTTGCCGGAACGCTGTTTCAACCTAAAGTAGTGCTGTAACAAAAGCATGTTTGGGATTTAGAGGACAAACCCCTGGCAAACCATCAATGTCCGATAACAAAGATTATGTAAAATCAGCTTTGACTCTGTGTTTGGCCTGTCGCCAGAAGCCTCTACTGCGTCCTGATCTCCTGTCCCTGCAGGATGGCTTTCAGGTCGCTTCTGAATTGCTCAAGGATCGCGATACGTTCCGGCGTGGCTTCCAGAGTTTGGTCTTTGTGGATAAATACCTTGCGGCCAGCGCGTTCCACCAGAGGTCCCAGACTTTCTCCCATACGCCAACCCACGTTTCCGAGAACCTGAAGACCATCAGGACCGGGTACCAGAAAAGCAACGCAGTTGTCACGTAGAACGCCAATGGCCTTGGGAAACCGCTCAAAAGTTTGTAGGTCAAAACCGGCCATATAAAGACGCTGAAGTTGTTCTTCAGGAAGCATAGCGGAAGTTATTGGAAGCTAGTGGTTTATACATTCGTCTGCCTGAAAATTTCTATTACATTTTGTAACGGCCCAGGTCTTCGTCGTTCAGGCCTTCCAGCCACTTGCGCAGATCGTCAGAAGAAATGCGATCGGCGGAGGTGGTAGTGGCTTTTGAGGTTTTCAGGACTTCATCTTCAACATAGATCGGGCAATCCAGGCGCAAAGCCAGGGCCAGCGCGTCAGAGGGACGGGAATCGATGCTGATGACTCTTCCCTCGCGTTCCATCCAGATCACGGCGAAGAAGGTATCGTCGCGCAGCTCATTGACCACAATTTTGTGGACGTGCGTGTCCAGGCCGATCAGAAGGTTCTTGATCAGATCATGCGTCATGGGCCGGGGTGTGGTGACCTTTTCAATTTCCAAAGCTATGGCATTGGCTTCATACACTCCAACCCAGATTGGCAGAACGGTATCGCTGCCCACGTCTTTGAGGACGACGATCGGCATATTGGTAACAGGATCCATCATCAGACCGCGAATTTTCATCTCCACTTCCATCGTTTTTCTCCTGTCGTTCCGGTTCAAACCGCTTTAGGCCATTCACGATGCAGTGACCGATCCAGTTCCTTTAGCAGCGGGCACCGGCCTTGCGGCCTGGCCCTTGAGCCCTCAAACCATTTCGCCCACCAGGCTGTTGGGAAAACTTCTGGTTACCAGCACGTTAACATAACTGCCTACTGCCGGGTTCGTATTCTGCGGGGCGATAAAGTTCAAGGTAATGTTTTGCGAGGTACGTCCTATCATCTGGGCGCGCGCCTCATTCCTGCCTTCCACCATAACTTCATAGATGCGTCCAACGCGCTTTTCGTAATTGGCCCGCTGGATTTCCCTCTGGCGTTCCTGCAAGATCTGCAACCGCTTGGATTTCTCCACGTCGGCGATGCTGTCTACCATGTTGATGG
>DAHUXF010000505.1 GCA_027307295.1 Acidobacteriaceae bacterium | reverse complement strand
CATGGAAGAGCTGCAAATGGTGGAGCGGCGGGTCTATCAGCTCAAAGCCAACTGGAAGCTCATCATCCAGAATTACTCTGAGTGTCTGCACTGCCCCATTGTGCATCCGTTGTTAAACAAACAATCGCATTACATGAGCGGTGACAATGAGCCACCGCAACCTACATATCTGGGCGGGCGCATGGACCTCCGTGAAGGCGTAAAGAGCCTCACCATGGACGGCTCAACCAGCCGTTGTCCGCTGCCTGGAATCAGCGCCGACGATCAACGCCGCGTCTACTATTATTGCCTGCTGCCCAATTTTTTTCTGAACCTGCATCCTGATTACATGCTGACGTTCACCATGTGGCCCAAAGCAGCTGACCAGACTGAAATCATCTGCGAATGGCATTTCCATCCCCACGAGATGGCAAAGCCGGGCTTTAATGCGCATGACGCCATTGAGTTTTGGGACATTACCAATAAGCAGGATTGGGAGCTTTCAGATATGGCCCAGATAGGGATCAGTTCACGGGGATACCAGCCTGGGCCTTATTCCAATCGCGAAGAGTTTCTGCTGGCAATGGACAGGTTTGTGCTTGACCGGGTGGCGAAGCATGGTTCCTGAACAGCTGGCGCGTAGCGAAATTGGATCGCCAACAAAAGCTATGCCAAACTTGGGGACAGAGGCACAACGGCACAGGGAAAATAGCCTTTGAGAAAAGTTTCTGGTTAAACTATTTATGAATTCGCGTTTTTCGGGTTGATTCGCGGCCCATTCTTCCTGTTCTGCGCGAAAAGGTACACCAACTCGGGAACCGGTCTGGCACTACAGCGGCCTTTTGCTATTTCTGTTCCAGAATCTCCTTCAGAATTCTGCCGGATGATCCGCTCGGCGTTTCTATCTGTAGAATTTCCGCCAGGGTAGGCGCAATGTCATTGACGGCAACGCGGTCCTGGTAGATTCCTGGCCTGATTCCGGGGCCGTAAAAAATCACAGGTACGTGATTGTCATAGCTGTAGGGTGTTGCATGCGTGGTGCCGGGCGGGGAACTGAACATATAGTACGGCTCGGGCAGCAGTTCAAGATCGGCAGAACGCGGCCCGTAAAATCCAAGCTGCATGGCGCGTCCCACGGCATCGGCGGGGTCGCTGCCGCGCAGGGCTTCATCACTTGTCAGCACGCGCGCAATGTGCGGCAGACTTCGCGCTGCTTCAGCCGCAGCACGCCGGACTTCGCGGAGATCGGCGTTCTTCAGGGCGGCAGTGGCGTAATTCAGGTAGAGAAAACCTGAATTATCGTAGCTAAACCACTCGCCGCTGCCGAACTTCTCTGCGAGCTTGCCGCCGATTTTGCCGGAATACTCCGCAGCAGTAAGCCAGCCGCCGGGCATTTTACGCGCATTGTTTACCTTGGGTACGGGAGAAACACCGTGATCTGCGGTGAATACAACCAGCGTATTGCCCTGGCCTATGCGGGCGTTAATGAAGTCCAGCAGCTTGCCCAAAAGCTGGTCCGTGCGAATGGAGATGTCACGGACCTCCGGCGCATCCGGGCCAAGTGCATGGCCAACGTAATCATTGGCGGAGAAGCTGAGCGCCAGCAGGTCAGTATCATGGTGCGAGCCGAGCTGTTCCTGCTCAATGGCTTTCTCTGCAAATTCTTCCAGCATTTCATTGCTGAAGGGCGTGAGCTCAATCGCGCCGCAAAAGCGCGCTGCAACATCGGCAACCAGCGAACAAAAAGGTTTGTCACCCGGCTTGGCGTTTACCGGCTTCCACTCTGCGCCCATGTATTTGTAGGTTGGCCGGTCAGCGTTCACTTTGGCGACCCAGGCAGGCAACTCTTTCATGTAATACGTGCTGCTGACAAAATGCAGCGAGTCGTTATCGAACCAGTAGGCGGCGTCCGCCATATGTCCCGCGGGGAGGATGGCGCTGCGGTCCTTGACGGAAATGCCGATGACTTTTGACTCCCGGCCCGCCATCTTCAGTTCATCGCCCACGGTGCTTACCAATAGGCGGCGCGGCGATGCTCCCTTGCCTCCAACAATATTGCCCAGCATCGTGGTCGATTTGTCCGTGACGCTGGTTACCGGCGCATTGCTTTCGCGGTCCAGCCACTCATTGCCAACAATGCCGCTCACGGAAGGCGTGGCTCCGCTCATGATGGTGGAGTGTCCCACGGCAGTAACGGTAGGAAACTGGGGGTAACGCGCATCGGCAAAAACCGCTCCGCCGTTCAGCAGCCGTGCGATGCCGCCGTTGTATCCGTCACGGAAACGCAGCAGGTAATCGTAGCGGAACTGGTCCACGACAACCACAAGGACCAGCTTTGGCTTCTGAGACTTTTGCGGCTGCGCATTGCCTGCCGTCATCAGCAGGGTGAAAAAGATCAAGAAGAAATAGCGGCGCGTATGTTTCATTATTTGGATGGCACTCTGTGCACGCTCAAAGCACCGCGCAGATTAACACATCCTGCTAATTTCAGAGTGTTAAAGTCCAAT
>DAHUXF010000504.1 GCA_027307295.1 Acidobacteriaceae bacterium | reverse complement strand
ATTTCGCCGGGATCAGAGGCCGCGCGGCCCATTGACGTTTATGCCCGCAAGTCAACGCCGCCGAAAATCCGGCTGGATATTGACTGGGCAGAGCGCAAACTTGGGCGCAAGCTCACTACAGACGAAGTGGTCAACATCTTTCAGTCTCTGGCCTTCGGCGTGGAGCAGGCGGGCGCCCGCAAACTTGTGCTCACGGTCCCAAGTTGGCGCGCCACCAAAGACATCTCCATTCCGGAAGATCTGGTGGAAGAAATTGGGCGCATGGTGGGTTATGCTTCCATCACTCCGCAGGCGCCTGCGGTGCTGGCCGCGCCCACGGCCCGCAATCTGGAGCATGAGCAGCATCGCGCGGTCCGCACAGCCATGACGGGCCAGGGGTGTACTGAAGCTTCAAACTACTCGTTTATCTAAGACACTGACGCGGACATGTTCGGCTACGCTCCGGAGAAGCTGCTGCAAGTCGCCAATCCGATTATTGCCGAGCAGAAATACATGCGTCCTGCGCTGCTTCCGGGAGTTCGCCGCAACCTGGCCGACAACAGCCGCTTCTTCGCTGACTTCCGCCTGTTTGAAATTGGCCGCGTCTATGGCAAGCGCGGGGACGGCGCTCCGGTGGAACAAACACACCTGGCCGCTGCCATTTATGGCCGTGAAACCAACGGCGCCAACCTGCTGGAGATGAAACGCGTGGCTCAATATCTTGCTCCGGGCTGCACCGTTACACCCGTGAAGGGCCAAAGCAAAACCATGCATCCGGAAAGAGCAGCACATGTAGAGGTCGGCAGCCAGCAGGTGGGCCATCTCTACGAACTGCATCCCGCACTGCTGGACCGTGGCCGCGCCGCTATTCTTTATCTTGATCTTGATACGTTGCAGGGCCTGCCGGCACAACGCCAGAACTATCGTCCTTTGCGACGGTTCCCCACCAGCAGTTTTGATCTTTCAATTGTTGCAGGAGCGCACGACCTGGTCGCTGATCTGGAAAACAAGCTCCGCCGGTTCGCTGGCGAAAGTCTGGTCACGCTGCAATTTCTGCTGATCTTTCCGTTACCGCCGGACAAAAAGAGCGCATCTTTCCGGCTAACCGTGGGCTCAGAGGATCGCACGCTTACCGCCGATGAGGTCACACGCATTCGGGAACGCGTGGTCTCCGGGATCAAGTCCTCAGGATATGAGTTGCGGGAATAGTCACGATACACCGCATCAAGCACACTACGGCGGTTCCCCAGTTGCGCGCTTTGTTTCGCCGCAAGCGCATGATCATTGGTGTACGCCTGCGGCCACATTCATCAGATCGTCATTTCCCCTTAACTTAGATTTAACTCTGGTTTGATATCACTCAGCGCATGGGAATGCGCCGAAGCCAGCAAGTTACAGAACATACGTCCATTGCTATGGGACGCATGAATCCGGGGCAGATAGCCAGCATGCAAACGGCTACAGCGCTGTTGCATGACATCGTCTTGCCGGGAGCCACAGCACCTCGCACGGCAAAGGCTGTACCATATAGGGCCTATCTGGCAACCAGCAGTGACGAGCGGCGCGCCGCTTACCGGCTGCGCTTCAGGGTATTTAACCTGGAGCTGCGCGAAGGACTGGATTCCGCTTTTGAGACTGGCGAGGATGTGGATGAATTTGACGCAGTTTGCGATCACATTCTGGTAGAAGACGTGCGCAGCAATGCCATCATAGGCACCTATCGGTTGCAAACCGGCGCGAATGCCGCGAGATACCTTGGCTATTACAGCGCACGCGAATTTGATTTCACACCGTATCAGGGACTGCGTGAGCAGATGGTGGAGTTGGGCCGGGCGTGCATTCATCCCGAGCATCGCAAGTATGAAGTGCTGATGCTTTTGTGGAAGACGATTGTCCGCTACGCCTGCGACCGTGGTGGACGCTATCTGATTGGCTGCAGTTCGTTGAACTCCCAGGACACGCAGCACGGCTCCGCCATGTATCACAAACTGAAAGCGCGGCTGGCCGCGGAGCACTTGCGCACGCTTCCAACTCCTTCGTACTCCTTTGCAGTGAACGACCTTGAGATGGAAGTGGACGCGCCCAAACTGCTGCGCACATATCTGGCGCTGGGAGCCTGCATATGCGGTCCACCGGCCCTTGACCATGAATTCAAAACCATTGACTTTCTGACTTTGATGGACCTGGACAGCATGTCACCAGCGATTCGCAGCAGACTGTTCTGAGTACAAGATCGCCGTGATCGCCGGCAGCGCGCGTCATCTGGTGAGCGGGAAAACCGATGATGGCGTTTGGCGTGTACGATCTTCCGGTCACGGCGCTCATCCCGCGCTCATTATTGATTTGCAGCGACCATCTCTTCTTCATTCTTCATAGACGGTCAGCGCAGGCCTGACTGCCGCGCACTTGCTGCGTTGATGGAATAAACATCCTCGCAAAGCGCCCGCAGCGTCTCTGCCACGCTCCAGGCTTGTGCAAAACAGCCTCGGGGATGGTGTGGAGACGCAGCATCAAATATCTCT
>DAHUXF010000503.1 GCA_027307295.1 Acidobacteriaceae bacterium | reverse complement strand
TCTAATCACCCGATCAAGCCTGAAAAGCTCGTGGCTCTTTACAAAAAAAGGACTTTTCTTCCCTCCTGTACACTCGACGAGATTGGAAAGTATTGGTGAGAAATTGCGGGCAATCAATGCTCAGCGCTATCGCGATGCCATTGATGGATTCGTGGAGTGATGCTGTTCAGAGCACTCTGGACGAACTGTTGGTGCAGGATTTGTCTAATGAATTGAGGAGGCATATGCCGTGAGCGAGTTTACGGCGGGCTGATTGGCCCCCTCAATCGTTTTGGCGCTTCTGCACCTCCGAACTCGATCCCTGGCTGAAATCCGAAAAGCGAGCAGCTGAGACGAGTCCAGCCTGAGTCAATGCAAGAGCCCAAAAGCCTGCCGATGGCGTATGAAGTAGCGATTAAAGTGGAGGCACGCAATACAAAGCTGATGCCAAGGGGAATGACACTGAGATACCGCGGAAACGACTATATTGACATGGGGTGCATTCGCCAAACCAGCAAAGGGTAAGAAGTAATGATGACACGCTCTATCACGAACGCATGCACATCCCGCAGAACGAGTTGACCTTTACCTTTGTGACAGGTTCGCTGCCGGAGAAAGCTGGCATAGACCCGCTGCGATGCTGATCGATCGTGTCCCGGGCGACAACACAAAGACTGTGAATTTTGTAAACAATAAATAGCGGAAAATCGGGGAGCAGCAGCAGGAGAGTAGCCATGCCCTGATCTTTGCTGGCCGGAATATTCTTTTTCGCAATGCGCAGGACCACGCATTGGTGGTCACAGCAACCGCCTGTGACCACCAACACATGATTGATGTTATGCTTCTTTTTCTTTGCCCGGTTTTACCGAGGTAGCGGGGGTTTTGTTTACGCCGATCGTGATCTGTTTGGGCTTGAATGCTTCCCGCTTGGGAAGAGTAATGTCTAATACGCCATTCTCAAAAGTGGCATTTACGTTTTGGGGATCCACGCTCGCCGGCAGAGTAAAGGAGCGGGTGAATTTCCCGTAGCGGCGCTCGATCCTGTGGTAGTTGTCTTTCGTCTCCTCATCCTTGAACTTGCGCTCACCAGTGATGACCAGCACGTTGTTTTCGAGAGTGATGCTCAGGTTTTCAGGTTTCACGCCCGGTATCTCTGCCTGCAATGTAATGTTATGTTCGTCTTCGAAAATGTCAACTGGCGGGAGAAAGTTGGCCGAGGTTAGGGGTTGCTCAAATCCAAGGCCTTCAAAGCCGCCGAAAGTTTGGCTGAAGAGCTGGTTCACGCGGTCCTGGAGTGAAGTCAGCTCAAAAGACGGATCTCTGCGAGTGATATTTGCCATTGCTATGTCTCCTTCTTCTATTAAGAGAATATTTGTATGGTTTATTTGGGTTAAGTCGCTGGAACGCCACAACCCAAATGTACGTGTTCGAGTTCCTTATGGGCTGTGATGCCAATCACGCGTGGTCGTGATTCGGAAAAAATGTGGCCGGTTAAACAGCCATCGCGGCTGGATGTTGTTCGGCTTGCGCGGGGCGAATCCAGTAGATTTCCGCCGGCCTCCGCCCGTGTGACTCTGGCCAGGCTATTGGACGGCCGAGCACAATGGGTGCGACGACCTGGTACTGGTCGGGCAGGCCAAGTTCAGCTTTGGTTTCCGGCAAATTCAGCCAGGGACGGGCAAAGCCAATCCAGCACGTGCCAAGACCACAATCGCGGGCCGCGAGCATTAGATTCTCCGCGGCCAAACAACAGTCCTCAACGGCTTGCGCTTCCGAAGATTTTGCCAGCACCAGAACAAGGGCTGGAGCGTGATAAAACAAGGTGAAGTGCGGGTCTTCGAGCATGTGCCGGGCATGGGCTTGCTCCGGTGATTGAGCGAAGCTTGCCAATAGCCAGTCTTTGGCCCTCTTCGCATAACCATCGATACGTTCCTGGCCCAGCACAACGGCAAAGGCCCATGGCTGCAAATTCATTGCACTCGGCGCTTCGATGGCGGCGTTGATCAGCGCTTCGATCTCAGGCCGATCGATAGTAGCCTGTGTATATTCCCGCACCGCGCGGCGTTTATTGAGAACATCCATGAAATTCATAAATTAACCTCGGGCGAATCACAGCTGCGTCAGTCAAGAATGCGTCCTGCAAATTCCAAATGCCAGAAACCGAAGCCAACCTTCAGGTCTCCAATCCCAAGATGACGAACTTTGCGGGCGACCGCGGATTGTGAAGATCAGAAGACCCACATCCCATTTTCTTCGGCTACGCGCCTGCGCTGCCCATAACAGACTTGTGGGAGAGCGATGGGAAAATCGAACACTCTTATCACAAGCCTAAATCGATGTTACGAGCGCCGATAATTGACGTATGTGTCAATGGTCACACATCTGTTCAGCATGCTTTTGAGACATTTTTCTGCCAGACGGAGGGGGCTATGGACGAAGAGGGATTTCAAGAGAGGGCAGAGTACGGGGTTGGCACACTTCCGAATCCTGATGTTCGCTTTGTGCCAGGAATATTTTGGCTTAC
>DAHUXF010000502.1 GCA_027307295.1 Acidobacteriaceae bacterium | reverse complement strand
CCGGGCTGAGTGCGTCCCCTTCCAATTCCTGGGTGTGGATGACCTGCGCCGTGATGTTCTCGGCGGCGGCGCGGGCCGGCTGCATCAGATGGGTCACGCCGCACCCGGCGGCGAAGGCGGAGGCCCGCAGTAATACATGACTTTGAGGAGACATTTGATGAGACTCTGGCCAACGGTGGGATGCCTGCGGGCCTTCACCCTGATTCTTTCCGTCCTTCTGGGCTTTTCCCGCGCATTGCCTGCACAAACTGCCGCAGGCCGCCTGCAAGGCCAGATCATGGACCAGACCGGCGCGGTGATTCCTGGGGCCGCCATCAGCCTGAAAAATTCCAGCGGCCTGGTGGTTGCGGGAAAATCGGGTGGGGCCGGCGAATATGATTTCCGCAACCTGGCTCCGGGCAAATACACCATCAGCGTCACGGCCAAAGGCTTTGTGCCGTCCACGCAGGAAATTGAAATTGCCGCCGGCCAGTCTAGGAAAATTGATGTTCCCCTGGAAATCATGATCAAGGAAGAAAACGTTGAGGTCCAGGGCGATGCCGCGAAAGTAAGCACCGCATCGGACAGCAATGCCAGCAGCCTTGTAATCACCGGCAAAGACCTGGAGGCGCTGCCCGACGATCCTGACGAATTGCAGGAAGATCTGCAGGCATTGGCGGGGCCTTCATCCGGGCCGAATGGAGGCCAGATCTATATCGATGGTTTTACCGCGGGACAACTGCCGCCCAAAGCGTCGATTCGCGAGATTCGCGTCAATCAGAATCCGTTTTCCGCCCAGTATGACCGCATGGGTTTTGGCCGGATTGAGATTCTTACCAAGCCCGGCTCAGACAAACTGCACGGCCAGTTCTTTTTCAATGACAACCATTCGTTCATGGATGGGCTGAATCCTTTTGCCGCCTCTGAGCCTGACTTCAGCACGCAGATGGTCAGCGGTAACGTGGGCGGGCCGCTGGGGAAAAAGGCCTCCTACCAGATCAATGCCGAACGGCGGAACATCAATGAGGCTACCGTGGTTTTGCCCGCTGCTTTCATAGCTGCGAACCAGCCGGTGGTGGGCATTTTGAATCCGCGCGTACGCACCAACTTTAGTACGCGGTTCGATTACCAGGTGGCGGCTTCCAACACGCTGATGGTGCGGTACCAGTACACCCACAATCACGAAGAGAATAATGGAATCGGCCAGCTGAGCCTGCCATCCCAGGGCTTCAACCAGACCGGGGACGAGAATGAAATCCAGGTCAGCGACACGCAGGTCCTCAGCCCCCACGCCGTCAATGAAACGCGCTTTGAATGGGAGCGCGGCAATACTGACCAGAACTCCCTGTCCCTTGCGCCAAGTATCAATGTGCTGGGAGAATTCAACGCCGGCGGCAATCCGCTGGGCATCAGCTCCGTGGTCACCAACCATTATGAAGTGCAGAACTATACCTCCATCACTAAGGGCAACCACTTCATGCGGCTGGGAGGACGGCTGCGCGCCACATCCAACTCCAGCACCTCCACACAGAACTTCAATGGGATTTATACCTTTGGCGCGACCATTGATCCAATCACACATCAGCAAATCAGCTCCCTGCAGAATTTCAAGAACGGCACTCCCACACAGCTGACCCTTGTCAGGGGAAACCCGCTGATCCAGGACACTTTTGCTGACGGCGGCTTGTATGCCGAAGATGACTGGAAGGTGCGTCCGAATATGACGTTCAGCTACGGTCTGCGATTTGAAACGCAGAATGGCATCAAAGACCATGGCGACTGGGCCCCGCGCGTCAGCTTTGCCTGGGGGCTTGGCGGCAAGAAGAATGCCGCGCCTAAAACCGTTATCCGCACAGGATTCGGCATGTTCTACGATCGCTTTGGCCAGAACCTGATTATGCAGGCGGAGCGGCTGAACGGAATCAACCAGCAACAGTTCGTGATTCAGAACCCGGTGTACCCCAATCCATCGGCCAACCCCTTGGGCGCCACGGCCAACACCACGTACACCATTGATCCCAATCTGAGAACGCCGTACACGGTCCAGTTTGCCGGATCGGTGGAGCACCAACTTACCAAGTCCGCCACGCTGACAGAAACATATCTGCACTCCCATGGCGTGCATCAATTTTTTTCCAGCGTAATAAGCCCCGGAGGAGCACCGCTGTATCAGTATGAATCCGGCGGCGTGTTTAACCAGGACCAGTTGATTACCAGCTTCAACATGCGGGCCGGGGCCAAGCTGACGCTCTTCAGCTTCTATATGTTCGGCCATGCCAACGGCAACACGTCCGGGGCCGGCAGCTTTCCCTCTGATCCAACCAGGGGAGTCTCCGCCGACTACGGACGCGCAAACTTTGACGTGCGTCATCGTGTCTTTTTTGGCGGCACCGTTGCCCTGCCGCATGGTTTTCGTGTAAGCCCGTTCATGGTGGCGAACTCCGGAGCCCCTTTCAACATCATTACCGGCAAAGACCTGAACGGCGATTCCATCTTCAATGACCGTCCGGCCTTTGCCACGGATCTT
>DAHUXF010000501.1 GCA_027307295.1 Acidobacteriaceae bacterium | reverse complement strand
CAACAGCTCCAGAATTTTCTGCCTGGACAGGAATTCATGACGAGTGTCGATGAGTTCAGGCGGATCCAGAACGGCCATGCCCCGAACGCTACGCTGCAATTCGACAGCACGTTCCGCTTCATCCGCGATGGTCGCTCCCTGGCTGCGTACACCCACGTGGATGCGCTGCATCAGGCGTACTTCACGGCTGCACTCGTGCTGCTGGGAATCAATGCTCCCCTTAATCCTGGCAATCCGTACACTAACTCCAGCACGCAACACGGCTTTGGCACGCTGGGCGGTCCGGATGCTCTGGGCACCATCTCGGAAATGGCCACGCGTGCCCTTAAGGCTGTGTGGTTCCACAAGTGGATTGTCAACCTGCGTCATCGCCCGGAGAATTACGGAGCTTTGGTGCACGCCGCCCTTACCAATCGGCGTCCGTTCCCACAGGCGGCCGGTCACTTGCATCCGGATGTATTCAAGTCGGCGGCGCTTGACATTGTCAAGGATCGCTTTGGCACGTTCCTGTTGCCCCAGGCATTCCCTGAGGGCGCGCCAGCGCACCCCTGCTACCCAACCGGCCACGGCACTGTCGGCGGCGCCTGCATCGCTGCGCTCAAGTTTTTCTTCGACGGCGACCAGAAAATCCGTCCGCTGCTCTTGGCTGCCGGATCAGACGTCATGCAGCCCAACGCAGACGGTACCACGCTGGTTCCTTACACGGGCCGTGACAGGGACGAACTCACAATTAACGGAGAGTTGTCAAAACTCGCCTGGAACGTGACCACGGGTCATGGTTTCCACGCCGGAATCCACTTCCGTACTTCCAACTTCTTTGCGCTTCAATTGGGCGAGGCGGTTGGCATCAGCGTATTGCGTGACAGGGCAAACTGCTACGCCGAGCCGTTCTCCATCAACATTACTAAGTTGGACGGAACCACAGCAAGCATCAGCAACCTCTAAAACCTGGTCAGCTTGACCAGCTTCAATGTCCGGCAAGCGTGAAACTACCGGCAGGACGTCCCAGGGTAACGGGACGTCCTTTTTTTTAGACTGTGTTCTTGTCAACTCGGCCCATCTTGAGGGGACATCTGCCAGTGATCTACCTCGTCGGACAAGTGTGGTCGGGGATCAGGGCAGCCAAGTCATCGTTGACAATCCCCGCCGCACTAAAGCACAGGCTATGGGATGACTTAAGTAATGTGCTCTCAGTTACTTTTTGCCACTAAGAAGCATCCTTTCACCAGGAGCTACGGCGCGCTCTTTGAAATGATTTCGTAAAATTAGAATTTACGTTCGCTTGATGATATTCTAGTGATATATTAAGAGCGGGTTAACAAGGTCCATTTATGGTCCGGTCGGGCTTGCCAACTTACTTGAGATTATGAAGACGGGCGCGCGGATTCCGGAGATGATCATGGGTTTTGTCTTAACAGTTAAAAGATGGGTATGGTCCACCCTTCGGCTGCCACGCTGTAAGGGCATTACTTTTTTGATTTCACAGTCCTTGGATCGCAAGCTATCGGCTCGCGAAGAGCTGCTTTTGCGATTTCATTTCTTGGGATGTCTGCGCTGTGCGCGCTATCGTAAGCAACTGAAGATCATCCGAACGGTCGTTCAGAAAGCCGGTCGTGACGATGCAACAAGCGTGCTAAACTCCACATGCCTGTCCATCAGCCCAGAAGCTCAAGACCGCTTGAAGAAGCGGCTCTCAGGGACCTGATGAGCAAGACCTGCGTGAAAACGGCGTCAGATTCGGGCTGCATCTCAAAACTTTCACAAAAAAGCCATACGAGGCCGTAAGGAAGAGCCCCTTCCACCCGACCAAACCAATGGTTCTGTGTAATTGGGCCCGGTAGGGTTCAGTACGGATCCATCAGATGGAGGGCTCTATGGCGACTCAACGTGTAAATATCTCAGATTTTGAGCAGAATCAAGACGCTGCATCATTCAAGGCCGTCGATGTGCCGGTAAAGACCAGCTTCAGTGTATTTATCTTAACGGTAGTGGAAGCTGTGTGTGTTTTTTATGTTGCGGCCGCGAAGAGCGGCTTCATTCTTTTGGCGGCTGGTATCGCAACGGGCGCCTGGGCTACCTTCTTGCATCAGGATTCGATCCGTATTCCGGTGTTATTGCTTGTTCTTGTCGGAGCCATGCTGAACCTGTTTCTCCTGTGGAAAGCGAACCGGCTGAGGAATTCACCCGCTGCAGCATGGCGGAAAAGGGCCCTTACGAAGAAGGAGAGGCTGCGAACAGCTCTGGTGGCTTCATTCTCCACGCTCACTCTGGTACTTGTGGTGATGGAGATTTTATTCCAACGCTCGCTGCACCACACATTGATGTAACCCTCAAAGTCAGATCTTCTCCTTGAGACGTTGTCGCAGACGGGAACTGAACCCGGCTGGAAGAGCAAACGTGCGGCTATCGGCGACCAGCACAATAACGTTGTGGACGCCGTCGACAATGGCCGCACAGTGCCTGCAATAGGCCAGGTGGAGTTCCAGTTCTCTCCGTACATCGGGCGTAACC
>DAHUXF010000500.1 GCA_027307295.1 Acidobacteriaceae bacterium | reverse complement strand
CACGCATCGGATTCGCGCGCCGATGCCGCTGCGGTTTGATTTGACGCCGACCGTGCGAATCTTGATCCAGTTATTGTTGGTGGAGGAATCGCAACGCAACAGTTGCGGATAATCATTGACGGTGTTTACCACGATGTCGATATCGCCGTCATTGTCAAAGTCTCCAAAAGCGCAGCCGCGCGCCGGGGCCGGTGTGCTGATGCCGGGACCGGCCTTCATGGAGACATCCTCAAATCTCCCGTTGCGCAGGTTGCGATACAGGAGCTTGCGCTGGGCATAGGCTGCTTCCGTCTTGAGTTGCTCCACTTCCGGATACACGTGGCCGTTGCAAATCAGGATGTCGAGCCAACCATCGTTGTCCATATCGAAAAAGCCGCAGCCCCAGCCCAGGTATTTGGTATTGATGCCCAGTCCGGCGGCAAAAGTCTCATCATCAAAGTTGCCGTCACCCTGGTTGTGGTAAAGAGAATGAGTATCGCCGGCAAAGTTTGTCTTTACGATGTCCAAGCTTCCCTTGTGGTCATAATCGCCGGCGGAGACTCCCATGCCGGCCTGCGGTTTGCCATCAGAGCTGAGCGCGGCCCCGGCAGTGATGGCGACATCCTCAAACTTGCCGTTCTTCAGGTTTTTATAGAGGACGCTGGCGGTTGAATCGTTCGCAACGTAAATATCCGGCCAGCCATCATTGTTGAAGTCCCCAACCAGCACGCCCAACCCGTAAGTGCTCTTCGTTTTTGTAATTCCTGCGGCTTCGGACACATCGGTAAAAGTCCCGTTGCCGTTATTGTGAAAGAGAACATTCTTCCCGCCCTGCAGGCCCGGCGGCCCGCAGGCCACCATCACACCCTTATAGAGGCAGGGACCGGACTCTGGCAGCGGCGCGGTTTTCAAGTCGAGATCGATATAGTTGGCGACAAACAGATCCAGATGGCCGTCGCGGTCATAGTCGACAAAAGCGCAGCCTGTATTCCAACGGCCTTCCCCACTGACGCCCGCCTTGTCAGTCACATCAGTAAAAGTGCCGTCGCCATTATTGTGGAAGAGCGCATTTTTGCCGTAGTAGCTGATGAACAGGTCTTCGTATCCATCGTTATCGTAATCTCCAATACAGACGCCCTGCCCCCAGCCCGAACGCGCCAGCCCCGCCTTCACGGTTACATCGGTGAATGTGCCATCGCGGTTATTTTTAAATAAATGGCAAGTGGGCTCCTGGCCCTTGGGAAAACCTTCCAGCCGCCAGCCGTTCACTATGAATACATCCAGCCATCCATCATTGTCGTAGTCATAAAAAGCAATGCCGCAACCTGTGGTTTCCAGCAGATATTTGTTCTTCCGCTCGCCTCCAAATATCGTCCTGGTCTTGAATCCGGCCTGGCGTCCGATATCGATGAAGCTCACGTCCAGCGAAGCTGGCTTCTCCTGCATAGCATCCGAAGCAAATGGACCAGGAACAAAGGGAGCGGCGATGCCTAGGATCTGGTCAAATGACAAAACGAGTGCGGTCTTTAGAAAATTGCGACGCGTGAAGGACACCCTGAAGCACTCAACCCTTCGTGGTACAATTTTGTGGCTTTGATTCTAATCCAAGCATCCCCATGCGGCAAAACAAGCTCGCCTTGCCTGCACTGCAATCCATCACGTTCCTTGTTTTCTTCTGCCTGCTGACCAGCCCCTCTCTGTCTCTCGCTCAGGAAACCACGACTGTTCCGGCCGCATCGGCGACAACTGCGATGGAACTCCGGCGTCCAGTGCGTCCGTGGGAATTCATAGACGCCGTGGGACAACGCGCCGCATTCTTTGGCAATGAAGCTGGAACTCTTGAAGCCTGGGTCTATCCGCTCAAGCTCCTCCGCGACTTCAAACTGCGCTTCCATTTGAAGGACCGCGTGCTTGAAGCGCAAGATTATGCCCGTGAGCTGGTCGTGCGACCGGAAGGGCCGTCAATTCTCTATGCAACCGCGGGCTTTACGGTCCGTGAAAGCCTGATCGTTCCACCGGAGGAGACAGGGATCTTCATCCGGCTGGACGTTGACACGTTTGAACCTCTCGAGATCGAAGCGCAATTCATCCGCGACTTCCAGCTTATGTGGCCTGCCGGGCTCGGCGGCACCTTCATTGAATGGGACAAGCAGCGGAACATTTTTATGCTGGGACATGAGCAGAAAATCTATGCCGCGGTGGTGGGATCTCCGCAGACGGCCGCCCACACGCTGGAGTTTTTCTCCAACAGCGGATCGCGCAATCTAAACGGCCTTTCGCTGCAGCCGGTCAAAAGCGGACAGACCACGCAATTCATTTTCATTGCAGGCTCAGGCAAAGGACCAGACGAAGCCATCCGCGAATATGAACATCTGCTGAAGGACAAGGACCAATTGCAGGATTCCGCCCGGAGCTACTATTCCGATTACCTGAGCAAGACCGTCTCGCTCCAACTGCCCGATGCGCAGATGCAGGCTGCCTATGACTGGTCCCGCGTCAGCCTGATCCAGGGCCTGGTGAATAATTCCGCTCTGGGAC
>DAHUXF010000004.1 GCA_027307295.1 Acidobacteriaceae bacterium | reverse complement strand
ATCTTCTTCGGACATCAGTCCCGCAACCAATTCGCCCCAGGCGCTCGGAGACAGGCATTCGTTGGGGTGAGTTGATTGTTCCGAACTATCGAATCCGTATAACCTTGACATGAATTGCTGACACTCTTCCACCATTTGCGTACAACGCCGGCATTGGCGCAAATGGCCTTCAATTTCGGGCTCGGCGGTATTCTCAGGGCGAGCACGCGCATGTAAGGCGCGAAGGGCCTCCTCTACTGTCACGTGATCGTTGATTTGCCGCAATCCTCATCTCCTTATATATAAGGACAATCCGGAGCTTATTCCTTCATGCAGGAAAGACTAAAATGTTTCGCCCACTACACGTTTTCTAAGCCGCTCTGTAAGGCGGTGCAGGCAGCTCTCCACGCCCTTTTGCGATAGCCCAATGCCGGGTATTTTCGCGATTTTACTGGTCGTGAAACCCTGGCGGTAGTAAAGGACAAAGACCAGCTTGTCCCGGTCTCCTTCAGCAAGCTGGACTGCCATCTGCTCCAGTTCACGCAACAGGATATCGGTTTCCACCGAGCTTGCTTTACCTTCCACGCGCAGAGAATCGTCAAAGTCGCCATCACTGCGGAGTTTCGCGCCCCGCTTGGCGGCGTAATGCACCTTGAAGTAATCCAGGGTGACTGTATAGGCAATCGCTTTCAAATACCCATAAATGGCATCTTCATGCCTGCTGACAAAGTCGCGCAGCCGCCTGAATTCTTCCGTGCAGAGCTTAAGGTAGGTTTCCTGGACAAGGTCATCTACGATTGCAGCCGTGACCGGCACCCAGCGGCTGGCGGTACGTGCCACTACGCCAGCAATCAGCGGCTGGAATCTGCGGACAAACTCCTCCCACACAGGTGCGGACATGGTGGAAACACATTCCGCAATAAGTTCCTGGGGCCCAAGCTTTGAATAATTTGTCACGTGGCGCGATGCACATTTTATAACACAGGTAAAGCTTGCACTGGTGTCACAGAATGTCTCTGGTTGCAAGCTTTCCACAAGATGCTCCCGCACATACGAACGGTAGAAGATGTTTCCCAAAATAGGAACAACCATTGCATTATTCAAAGTAATGGAGTCATATGCTGCTCTCAATACTGCCAAACCAGCCACAAGCCTGCCTATTTCTTTAATTTCGGCGTCCATGAGCTGCTTCTTCTGGTTATGTTCAATTGCAAAACATGCGGGCCCTGTGGCTCATGACGCTGTGGTGGAGATATAACTTGCTTGAAGGGCTGGCTACCCTTGACAAGGGCACATCCGAGGCAGAGACTTTTCAAGCGCAACATTTGGCTCCCAGCCAGATGTTGCGGGTTGCGGTGTACGGGCGAATGGTCCATGAATGTGCCGGCATTTTGAATAGTTTCAAAAAAGAAAGCCGATGAATAACTATTCATTTACCAACTATCCCTGAGGCCGCCGACCTTTTCCAAAATTCTGTGCTAGGAGTGATTGGGATGCAAAGAATAATCAAACGGGCAGCATACTTTTTTGCCGTGGCGGCCATTGTGCTGGCGGTGTCAGGGAGCGCATTGGCGCAGGTTACAACCCATACAGGAACTTTGCCGGACGGAGCTACTTTTCTGATAGAAACTCCGGCAAACTGGAACGGAACTTTGTTTTTGTACAGTCACGGGTATGTTGTGCCTGGCTCCCCCAACCCCGCGCATGACGTCGGTGATCCTGCCACACGTCTTTTCCTTTTATCAAACGGCTTTGCACTTGCCGGCTCTTCCTATGCAACTACCGGATGGGCCCTGCACGAAGCCTTACCCGATCAAATCGCTGTGCTGGATACGTTCAACACACTGGTCGGCAAACCGCATCGCACAATCGCCTGGGGTCATTCTTTAGGCGGCATTATTACCGCCGGCCTGATCCAGCGGTTTCCAAAACGTTTTGACGCCGCGCTTCCCATGTGCGGAGTTCTGGCCGGAGGCGTTGCCACGTGGAACCAGGCGCTCGATTCCGCATTCGCTTTTAAAACACTGCTGGCTTTCGGCACCGGATTGCAGGTGGTGAATATCACCCACCCCACAACCAATCTGGGCGTCGCTGAACAGATACTCGCGGTTGCCCAGTCAACGCCCCAGGGCCGTGCGCGGATCGCGCTCTCCGCAGCGTTGGGAGACACTCCCGGATGGTTTATTCCTACTTCACCTGAGCCAACCGATCCCAATCTTCAGGAAGCGAACCAGTTTCTCTGGCTCCAACAGGTTGATTTCCCCTTTGTGTTTGCCTTCCGCGCCGAACTTGAAGCGCGCGCCGGCGGAAATCCTTCATGGAACACCGGAGTCGATTATCGGGAGCAGTTTGAGCGTTCTGCCGAACGCGCCGAAGTACGCAAGCTCTATCAGGAAGCCGGACTAAGCCTGGAGGCCGATCTTGATACACTGAACGACGCAGCACGTATTAATGCCAAGAAATCAGCCGTTGACTATCTGGAGCAGAACATTATTTTCAACGGTGATATCCACATTCCAGTCCTTAGCATACATACCTCTGGCGATGGGCTTGTCTCAGTGCAAAATGAGAGCGCCTACAAAGATGTTGTGAGCGAAGATGGCAACCGGAGTTTGCTGCGCCAGGCATTTGTGCACCGTGCTGGACACTGCACGTTCACCCCGGCAGAAACCATAGCTGCCGTCGAGAATCTGATTACCCGCCTGGACACTGGAAAGTGGCCTGACCTTGGAGCACAAGAGTTGAATGCAGAAGCTACAGCGCTGGGACCAGCTTTCAATATCTTTGCCGTAGGACAAAACATAGTTCCTACGCCTGCATCTTTTTTCAGCTTTAAGCCTTCACGCTACATGCGTCCTTTCGATGTGTTCGATGATCGTTGCGAGGACCGTGGCAATTGCGGAGAGGATGAGTTCTAAAATCCTGAGGTTCTCTTGATCAATATGTCCCGGCTAGGATCTGCCCGGGACATTTTTTGTTGCGCAAGGAATATATTGCACTTTGTGTGCAACAGCAAAAGATCAGTAGTGCCCGCGGAAGACGCTGTGGTTGATGTCCGGCCAAAACTCTTTGAGGATGTTAAAGACGCCATCAAGTGCCACCTGCGTTACCCACTTCTGCCCGGTTTTGGTCCATGTGCGTTCCTGTCTTGGATAATACAGATTGGAAATGCCGGCTCCAGCACCGTTGCCTACAATCTCAGAGAAATTGAAGCTCCTGCCGCCACCGTCTGTTCTGGTAATTAAGAGGCGGCTTACCGAATAAACCGAACGACGAAAGAATCCGCCATGGCCGAGAGTGTAATAGCGCGGATCGTCACGCGTGGCCACTGGAACAATGGTTTCCGTAAGGTAGTTGCCGATGGCCTGGTCCACAAACGAGTGCCAGTAGTAGCGGCCAAAACCTGCGGCTCCCTGGCGGAACTCTGCAGTTGAATTTCTTGCCTGGCCGCTGCCGGCTATGACTCCTGCGACAAGAAACGCTGAATAGTCGAAGCTGTCTTGCGTCGCCAGCCAGAACTTGTCTTTCACCGTCAAAGGCGGCAGCTTTGCATTAGCACTAACGGCCCGATAATTTGGAATGACCCAAAGAATGCGTTTGGATTGTTTGCCCTCGGACTCGTCCGCCACTGGCGGAGTGACTGCCTGCGCAGGAGAAGCTTGTTCAGTTGGTGCGGCTGGCGCAGCAGGCACGGAGGAAACTCCTTCAGGCTGCGGCTTCTGCGCGGGGGCCTGTTCCGGCTGGGATGAACCAGCGGGAATCTGAGCGCTGGAAGGCTGTGCCCCGCTATTTCCCTGGCTCCCATTTTGTGTCAATTCATCCACCGCGCTGGCAAACACTGCGGGAATGGCGGCCAATGGAGTCAGTAATGCAGCATCCCTGAACTGGACTCTGAAGGAATTGCTCCGCAGAACAACTCGATCAGGGGCAATGTTTTGTTGAGTCAAGGTGCTTTGGGCTATTGTGAAGGATCTAAAAATTAACAAGAAGACAAATATATGTTTTGCCACTCGTGTTGGTCCTCTGCGTATGGCCTTTCTCTGTTGTCCAGAAGGTGGGCCTGCGCTTTTAAATGGTTCTTCTTGTGCGTGGCCCCACCGGCAGGCCGCCTCATTGACAGGGATCATGGACATTTATCCCCAGGCCAGAACTCATAGATCAAGGCTCACTTCAACCCTGATTGCACGCGATTATACCTGTTTACAGCGCAAGCTTGCTGCTTTGGTGCGTCTACTTAAGATGCTATTGCATTGATCTGGATTCCAAAATGAACCAATCAGCATGGAGCAAAGCGCATATTGCCGCCTATTTTCCGCCTGTCCAGACCCAGACAAGCCGGCAGACCTGGCTGACTCGAGTTCTGAAATGGCTTTGTAAAGGGCATGAAATTATTTTTGTGCGGCCCGATGGGGCCATTACCAGGTGCAGAACGCCGGATCAGTTTTTGGATCTCTCCCAAACCTGGCGCCGTCCGGAAGGCCAGTCTGTCTATCATTTCAGCAAACGCAGCTGTATACATATTGTTGCGGCGCAGACCGGAGCAGTGTCTTCAGGAAAACAGGAGCAGAACAATCGCGCCGGTATCTTGAAAGGTGAAACCCTCGTTAATCTCAAAAAGATGGTCACCCGGGCAGAGAAGAGAGCAACGGAAGAGTCTGGCAAAGCGCGTCAGTGATAGTAAATTCAGCGTGGCCCTCACAGTTCCTGCCTGATATGTCGAGATTGTTATCTCCATATTCTCACCTTACAAAAAATCGTCTATGCCATTGCTGAGCGCGGTTCTGTGCTTCTGAGGCTTTGCAGCAGTAAATGTTGTGCTCCATTGTTTGTGTTGAACCTACGAAGAGACAGCTGTGTTACAAGCCGTTTTGTCTGTTCTGTGCGGCAGAGATGGAGTAAATGCCGCGCGTGAAAAATGCGTGGCCACAAAGGACCGTAGACACTGGTCAGCAGCCGAATTTTTTTAATGTTAAGAAACATGCAATAAAAAACAAGTGTTGGATCAACAAGAAAGCCCTTTCATAAATTGAAATCTCTGCGTTTCCCCGGAATCTGAAAACCCGTTAAGCAACGGCGGGTCCCGTCCAGAAACACGCAAATATTAAGGGCCTATTCGTCCATTGGACGGATGCGGATGAGTATGGAAAGGTGTGGCCCATTGAAAATGCTGAAGAGTAGATTGGAACTCATCTCAAGTGCGTTCCTTCTTCTGGCGCTTGTCGGGACAACCGCCGGCTTTAGTCCTCCCCAGAGCGCACCGCAGGGCCAGCGCTGGTTTGAAGATGTTACCCACAAAGCAGGAATCAATTACCGTCACCACTCGCGTCACTTTAACAACGAATTTTCCGAAATCATGCAGGGTTATACCAAGCTGGGCGCATCCGTTGCTGTCGCAGATTATAACGGCGATGGCTTTGAAGATATTTTTGTCACTGACTCCTGCGCTACCTGCAAAAACCACCTCTACCGGAACAATGGCGATTTCACGTTTACTGATGTTGCTGAAGAGGCCGGGGTGGCGGCCGGCAACGACGAAGAGAATGCCTCTGCCGGCGCATTGTGGCTGGATTTCAACAATGACGGACGCCCTGATCTCTTCGTTGTGCGTTTTGGTCATAGCATCCTGTATGAAAATCTGGGCAATGGAAAATTCCGTGACGTCGCCAAGGCAGCCGGGCTGGACAGTTACCTGAATGCAATCAAAGCGATTGCCTTTGACTATGACAATGACGGATACGTAGACCTGTTCATCGGTTGCTACTTTCAGAACATCAGTCTTTTCCATCCGACCACGTCTAGATTTTTTCCAGAAAGTTTTGAGACGGCCAACAATGGCGGCGGTGTATTTGTTTATCACAACAATGGGGACGGCACTTTTACTGATGTCACGCAGAAGGTGGGAATTCGCACCAGCGGATGGACGCTTGATCTGGGCCATGGAGATGCCAACAACGATGGCTGGGAAGACCTCTACGTAGCTAATGATTTCGGCACCGACAGATTTTTTCTCAACAACGGCAACGGCACATTTACTGACAAGACTGAAACCGCGGTCGGCTTTGATACCAAGAAAGGAATGAATGCTGACTGGGGAGATTATGACAACGATGGCCTGCTTGACATCTACGTGACTAACATCACGGATGACTATATGCGCGAGGGAAACTTCCTTTGGCACAACAACGGCAATCTCACATTTACTGATGTTTCGCGGGAAACCGGGACGTATGACACGGGCTGGGGCTGGGGAGGAAAGTTTTTTGATTATGACAATGATGGTTGGCTGGACCTTTATGTAGTCAACGGCTGGGTGTCAGCCGGTCCGGAAAGCTACGTTCCTGACGTCTTCGCGATGGTCACAAAACCTGGAATCGATCTGGCCGACGCAAGGAACTGGCCGCCTATGGGCAATAAATCTCTGAGCGGCTATGAGAAGAAAAAGCTGTTTCACAATGAGGGCGGACATTTCTTTAAAGATGAAGCCGCACGCCACGGCCTTGATTCAACCAGGGACGGACGCGGCATTGCGGTTGCCGACTTTGATAACGACGGACGTCTCGACCTGTTTGTCACCAATGCCGATGACGAGCCTTTTCTCTACCGCAACATTCTCCCTACGGGGGCGCACTGGATCGGATTTCTGCTGGAAGGCACAAAGTCCAATCGCTCAGCGATAGGCGCGCAGGTCAGGATAACAGCCGGACAAAAAACCTATTTGCGCTACGTCAACGGCGGCAATGGCTTTGGCGGCCAGTCAACCACGCGTGTCCACCTTGGCCTTGGGCAAAACACCAGGATCGAAAGCGTAGAGATTTCCTGGCCTTCAGGGCTGAAACAAAAGCTGCCGGGCCTGCCCATCGACCACTGGTACCAGGTCCGGGAAGGTCAATCCACAAAAAACATTCACCCTTGGAAACCAAAACGATGAACAAGAAAATTTACTCCATTTGTTTTGCTCTTTGGCTCCTGTTCTGCCTGTTTCCCCAGTCGGTGCAGGCGTCTGAAGCGGACTATCGCCAGGGCATCAAGGCCCTGACGGAAAACAAATACCAGGAAGCTCTGTACTATTTCGAACAGGCAATCTCAGGCGATCCTGATAACGCCCGGTATGCCAATGACTACCGGCAGGCTGCCCTGAAAGCGAAAGACTTTGAACGCCCGCTGCAATTCTTTCAAAAGGCGCTTGCTGAGCATCCTAATTCCGCCAATCTCCACCTGAACTTTGGATTTGCGCACGTAGACAAAATCCCGGTTGCCGGTTCCATTACGCAGGTAATTCTGGCGAATGACGCGCTCACGGAATTTACAAAGGCAATCGAGATCCAGCCGACCTGGATTGGATATTACACGCGGGGCGAGAGTTACCTCTTCTGGCCAAAGATTTTCAATCGCGCTTCTATGGGCGTAGCCGATCTGGAGAAGGCCATGGAGATGCAGAAGAAAGGCCCGCGGCATTCCTATCACGTCAAAGTCTACATTGCGTTGGGCGATGGTTACTGGAAAACGGACCAACTGGAAAAAGCCAAAGCAATGTGGCAAGCCGGGCTCAAGGAATTTCCTGACAATGCCAGCTTGAAGGGCCGCATCTCTCTTCAGGGCGATGAACTCAAGAATTTGATTGAAGCCGGATTTGATCCTGCCAAGCGCGTTAATACCGATCTGAGCGAGCTATGGGAAAATTAAAAAAAATACTGTCCTGTGTTTTCGTGTTCGCGCTGCTTCTCCCCGTCGATCTGCTGGGCATCCAGTCGGCTGGCCCTGGAATTCGCTTTGAGGAGATAGGCCAGAAAGCAGGCGTTCGAGTCGTCCATCATACCCGGCAATACCATGGCAAGAACGCCGAAGTTTTGCATATGTTCACGGCTGGCGGCGCTGCGGTTGCGGTGGGTGACTACGACGGCGATGGATTCGAGGATCTGTTCGTCGCCGATTCTGATGCAGGCAAGCCAAACCACCTCTTCCACAACAATGGCGACATGACGTTTACCGATGTGGCCGTACAGGCGGGAGTGGCAGGCGGCAACGATCCAAATTCCATCGTTGCTGATGCCGTCTGGTTTGATTATGACAATGATGGAAAGCCGGACCTGCTGGTGGGGCGATTTGGCACGCCGATTCTCTATCACAACGAAGGGAATGGCAAATTCAAAGACGTCAGCGCCACATCAGGACTGAATAAGTTCGGCAACACCATCGCCGTGATAGCGTTTGATTACGATAATGACGGATATCTGGACCTTCTCTTCGGCAATTATTTCAAGCCGGTCAATCTGCTGGACCTGAAAGACCCTCATGTGCTGCCCAACAACCTGGATGCCGCCACCAATGGCGGCGGAGTTACGCTCTGGCGCAACACCGGTAAAGGCACGTTTGAAGATGTGACCGAAAAAGCCGGTCTGGGGAAATTGAGTGGCTGGACGCTCGATGTTGGCCACGGCGATTTCAATAATGATGGCCTTCAGGACATCTATCTTGCCTGCGACTACGGGACAGACCATGTGTTTCTGAACAATGGGGACGGCACTTTCCGCGAAGTAACGGAAAAAGCCACAGGCTGGGACACCAAGAAGGGCATGAACGTAGACGTAGCAGACTATGACAATGATGGCTGGCTGGATGTCTATGTAACCAACATCACCGATGAGTACATGAAGGAGTGCAACATGCTCTGGCACAACAATGGTGATGGCACGTTTACCGATGTCTCCAAGGAGACAGGGACATGCGATTCCGGTTGGGGATGGGCCGCGAAGTTTGGAGACTTTGATAATGATGGCTGGCAGGATTTATTCGTCGTCAATGGGCTTCGCTCTGCCGGTCCGGAAAGTTATGTCCCGCTCATGCTTCCTGTCATCACCACGCCGGGGCTTGATATCACGGATGTCAATAACTGGCCCAATATCGGCAACCGGACATGGAGCGGATATCAAAAGAAGCGTCTGTTCCGCAACCTGGGCAACGGCACCTTCGCGGATGTTGCGAAGGATGCCGGGGTCGATAACACATTTGATGGTCGCGGCATTGGCATTGGTGATTTTAATAATGATGGAAGGTTGGACATGGTCCAGACAAATGCCGACCAGCCCTTATTGCTGTTCAAAAACGTCACCCAGAATGCCGGTAACTGGATTGAACTGAAATTGATCGGTGTTAAGTCCAATCGTGATGCCATCGGGGCGCGTATCCGCGTGGTGGCCGGCGGAATTACCCAGATACGTGAAATCGACGGCGGCAACGGCTACGCAGGCAGCAGCAGCAAGCGTGCTCATTTTGGGCTGGGGAAAGCAACCAGGATTGACCGGTTGGAAATAAAGTGGCCCAGCGGCCGCAACGAAGTTGTAACTGTACCCATCAACCGGATTACCTCTATCAAGGAAGGACAAGGGGTAGTGATCCGATGATTGGGACTGGACTTGGTGCAAGACTGTTGTTTCTATGCCTGGTGTTGTTGCCGGGAGTCTCGGATACGCCTGCCACAGTGCATGATCGTCTTTGGCATCATCGCAACCTGGGCAAAGCCTATTATGAGAATCCCGCAACCCAGTTGAAAGCCGTGGATGAATTCAAGCAAGCGCTGGATTTGTCTCCTGAATCGGCCCGTGACCAGGTCAATTACGGCCTTGCTCTGCTGCGTGCCGGTCACCCGAAAGAGGCGATTGCTGAACTGTCCAAGGCCCAGAAACAGGATCCTTCAATTCCGCACACCTGGTTCAACCTGGGTATAGCGTACAAGAAGGAGTTCGACAATGAGCGTGCCATCCAGCAGTTGGAAGGCATGCTCAAGCTTGTGCCGAATGAGGCAGCCACTCATTACAATCTTGGCGTCTTATATCGACAGGCAGGAAAAGCCGATCAGGCGTTAATGCACTTTACTGCCGCAGTGGATCTGAATCCCAATTTTGCCGCTCCTCATTTCCAGATCTATAACGCCTACCGTGAAACTGGACGCAAATAAGACGCGGCCCGTGAGTTCACTCTGTTTAATGAAATCAAAAAACGAAAAGCAAACGCGGCGGTGCCGGAAGACCCGGAGTGGAGCTTTTATTCGGAAATTTACGACATCCCAGAATTGGATGGAGATTATGACACGGGGCGAACTGCTCCTCCGTTCAAACTGGAGACCAGAAAGGTTGCAGCAGGAGTAGATTCCGCAACCGCCGGACTATGCGTGCTCGATTTTGATGGAGACGGCCAGCCTGACCTTTTAGTGTGGTCTGAAAATGGCATTCAACTCCTGAAGAATGGAATTACGCCCGTGGCCGGCACGGGACTGGAAAACCTGAAAGGCATTATTTCAGTTGCTCCCGGCGATTTCAATAATGACGGACTGCCCGATCTTGCTGTGATCTCCAAGGCCGGTGCCGTCCTTTATGTAAATCACAACGGCAAATTTGAGGCCTCTGCGATAAAACTTCCCTCAGGATCATTCACCAGGGCCGTCTGGATTGATTACGACCACGACTACGATCTTGATCTCATCCTGCTAGGAAGCAAACCGGTGCTGCTGCGCAATGATGGCAGCGCGGGCTTCAGCGACCAGACTCCCAGTTTTCCTTTCGCGTCGGGCCGCGCCATTGATGCGACTGTGCTGGAACTGGTACCGGACAACAATGAGACCGATCTGGCGGTCCAGTATGAGGATGGATCGTTGGTCCTTTATCGTGACAAGTCAAAGGGCGAGTACGAGGCGCAATCGTACCTTGCTCCAATTCACAATGCGACAGGCGTTCAGGCAATCGACATCAATAATGATGGTTGGACTGATCTGGTTTCGATCTCGCAATCCGGAGTCCGTCTGCTCATCAATAACCATGGCAAACTCAAGGATGGGGTTGAAGTCTCGCGGCAAGGCGGTCCCACAGTACTGGCGGACCTGGGCAATCGTGGGCTGACCGATATTATTGCTAACGGCGGTTTCTACAAAAATCTTGGCCAAGGGAAATTTGAACAGCCGGCTTCCCCTGCATATATAGCTAAAGCTGCTTTAGCAGCGGCGGATTTTGATGGTGATGGCCGAACGGACCTGGCTGCCGTAGACCAGGAGGGCTCTGTTGAACTCATCAAAAACGCCACAATTACGTCCAATAGCTTTGTCAAAGTACATCTGGAAGGCGTGAAGAACCTCAAGAACCCCGTGGGCGCAGTGGTCGAGGTAAAAGCCGGCGCCTGGTATCAGAAGAAAACCTATGCGGGAGTGCCCCTGGTATTCGGCCTGCGTGCTTATCCTGAAGTGGATACCGTTCGCATCACGTGGCCGAACGGGCTTGTTCAAAATGAAGTGAAGGAGCCCGCAGGCAAGGAATTTGCGTTTAAGGAGCAATCCAGGCTTTCAGGGTCCTGCCCCATGATCTTTGCATGGAATGGACAGAAGTTTGAATTTATTACTGACGTTCTGGGCGTCGCTCCACTTGGCGCCAGCAATGGTGATGGTTCTTTTTTTCCGGTGAATCACCGCGAGTATATCCAGGTCCCGGCAAAAACGTTGCAACCCCAAGGTGACGATTATGAAATAAGAATCACTGAGGAGCTGAGAGAGGTTTCATATCTGGACAAGGTCCAGTTGATTGCAGTGGACCACAGGGCCGGAACGGACTTATTTACCAATGAAAAATTTAAGGGGCCGCCGTTTCCAGATTTCCGGCTTTTTGAAGTAGAGCACAAGGTGTATCCGGTCAAGGCCACCGATGACGCCGGTAACGATCTGCTGGAAAAAGTAGTGCGGCGTGATGGCCGGTATGTGGATACCTTTCACAGAAATGAGGCTGGCGTTGCCGATCTGCATCAGCTTACGCTGGATTTTGGCAAAGCTTCACCTGCAAACCGCGCGATCCTTGTCCTCAATGGATGGGTGGATTGGCCTGACGCGAGCACCTTCCGCTCCGCAGCGCAGGAACACAAAGAAGGACTCATCTTTCCTTACCTGCAGGTGAAAAATGAGGATGGCGAGTGGCAAACCGTGGTTGCCGATATGGGCATTCCTTCCGGCAAGCCTAAAGCTATTGTTGTTGACCTTTCCGGCAAATTTCTTTCACGCTCGCGTGAAGTGCGCATTGTCACAAACCTTTGTGTTTTTTGGGACGAGATATTCCTCAGCGAAGATGCTTCGCGCCATGCCCTGACGATTACACCGCTGAATGCTAAATCAGCCGATCTTGGGTACCGCGGGTTCTCCCATGTAACCGTTACTCCAGGACGGATTCAGCCGGAGCGATTTGACTATGAGAAATGGTCCGACACGACCATGTGGAACCCCACGCCGGGACTATATACGCGTTACGGCGATGTGCGCACGCTTATTCAGAACGTGGACGACCGAATGGTCATCATGGGTTCCGGGGACGAGTTGCGGCTGCTTTTCTCCCGCCAACGCCTGCCCAAACTGGCCAGCGGATGGACCCGGGATTTTCTTTTACTCGTAGATGGATGGGCCAAGGATGCGGATCCCAACACAGCCTACGCCAGATCCGTGGAACCGCTGCCTTTTCATGGCATGCAGAGCTATCCATATCCATCCTGGCAACACTTTCCGGAGGACGCGGAGCATCAAAATTATCAGAAGGAATTCAACACCAGAAAGGCTGTTCCGGCTTTAACACAGCTCAGATTGCAAAATTAGAAACTGGGCCGCCAGCAGTGCAGGAGTCAGCCCGAAATAAGTTCATCTCGTCATTTTGCCGAAGCCAGATTCAATCAGCTATTTGCCGGATGGATGATCTTTCGAACTGGAAGGGACTGACGGAGGAGCCAGTTCAGGGTCACTGACGGCGACGCGGCTCATCTCAACTTCCGCCACCACAGTCCGGCATTCTTTGCAATTCGCGAGATGGGCAATCGTCATCTCCATCTCTTCCGGCTCTAAGCTATGATCTACAAATCCAGCTAGATCTTCATTGGTCAGGTGTTCATTTCCTGATCGTGCTTCTGTCTGAAAGATGAATATGTCAGTCGCCAAGTCTGTACGCAGCCTTTCTATGAGGTGTATCTGCATGACAAATTTGAGTACGTCAGGATTTCTTCGCCCGATTGTGCCATTATAAACCCCAAAGTTCCGAACTGGTACTGCAAATGAGACTGAGATCGCAATATTAGGCTGGTTAGGTCTTTTGATGTGAAAAGATATTTCCAGGATGGTTTTTAATTAGGGGAAGACAGTTCTATTTAAGAATTTCTTTGATTCAGAATCCATATTGGAACACCATTCCTCTCATTTCTGTGCACTTATAGGCTCGTTTTGTTAAAATATTCTTATATTCTTCAGTTCGCCCGCTTGGCCAATAGATCACCAGGCGATCGACGCGATCATGATGTTTGACGCCAAATGTGACGGGAAGTTCTGACTGTGAAAGATAGCTGGAGCCACTCTTCACCATGCGTGACTGCGTTTCCCCGGCGCATGTAATCTGGACGCGCGCTCCAATGGCATCACGGTTTGATTTGGTGCCCACCAGGTGAAATCGAATGCTGCGGTTGCCGGAAAACTGGTCGTTGCGGAACAGATGAACAGGGCCGTTATTGGTCGTTACCAGGAGATCAAGATCGCCATCGCGATCAAAATCACCGTAAGCCAGCCCTCGTCCAACTTTGGGACGGCTGAATTCGGTGCCAGCGTTGTGGGCCACGTCGCTGAACCTCGCCTTCCCCTGGTTCAGAAAGAGATGTGGAGATTGAGCATATCCCACGCCACTCCGTATGAACCGGACCGTTTCGTCAATATGGCCATTGGCCACAACCAGGTCCAACTGGCCATCAAGATTGACGTCCACAAATGAGCAGCCAAACCCTAACGTATTCCGGGAGACAAGTCCCACATCTGTTGTCGCTGCAATATCCTGATATTCCCCGCCCGGCATTTTTTTATACAGGCCAATCATTTCATTATCGAAGTTTGTGATGGCTATGCCATCAGCGCCTGAATTGTCAAAGTCAGCCGCGTCCACCCCCATTCCGGCACGGGCTTTTCCGTCAGAACTAAAGGCCACGCCGGCTTCTACCGCGCTCTCTTTAAATGTACCGTTGTGCAGATTGCGGTAGAGCTTGTTGGGTTGAGTGTCATTGGCGACCAGAAGATCAGGCCAGCCATCCAGGTCGTAATCCAGCATCGCTACGCCCAGAGATTTTGAGCTGGTATCAAAGATCCCGCTATGGGCCGTGACATCTTCAAAAGTTCCATTGCCGCGATTGCGAAAGAGCCAGCAGGTTTCTCCCCGGTAGGCTTCCGGTGTGCAATAGGATTTGCGTGTTCCATCCAGGCTGCAGAAGACATCATGTTCCGGCACCCACTTCACGTAGTTGCACACAAAAAGATCAAGCAGCCCATCACAATTGAAATCGAACCACAGCGCAGAGGTGCTGAAGGCATGCCGGTTTCCCAGACCGGAGGCATGGGTCACGTCAATGAAGGTGCCATTGCCGCTATTGTGAAACAGCCGGTTCTGGCCCACGCACGTAACATAGATATCGGGGAACCCATCGTTATTATAGTCGCCAATGGCGACACCCATGCCGTACATTTCCACGTCGAGCCCGGCTTCGCGAGTCACGTCTGAAAAGGTGCCATTGCGGTTGTTACGATAGAGACAAAGAGTAGTTCGTTGGCGTTTGTGCTCCGGCCAATCCATGCCATTGACGATGAGTATGTCCTGCCATCCATCGGCATCGTAATCAAGAAATGCGCAACCCGCGCCCAGGGTTTCCGGCAGCAACTTGCCGCCATAAGCGCCGCTGTTGTGGCGAAAATGAATGCCAGCGGCGTTTGTTACTTCAGAGAATCGGAATCCCAGGTCCATGTGTTCCGGCCATGAGATTGCCGGCAAGGAAGCTCCGGCCATCAGGATATGGCGTAAAAAGTCCCGGCGATTCATCAAAGCATCACCGCGTTAAAGCCATGCTGGCTGGCCCTTCCGGTAAAGTGGGAGCAGAAGTTTCATCCCGGTCCGCCTCCGTTTTGATCAGCGGCAGGCTGAGGCGCACCAGAGTTCCGCCTTCCAGTGGCCGGAGGAACTCCACAGTTCCTCCCAGCAGCGTTGCTCGTTCACGGATCGCGGTCATTCCGATTCCATGATGTGACAACTTTGTTCCCATGCCCACGCCCCGGTCTTCCACCTCAAGCACTAAAGAACCAGGTTGATAGTTGAGCCGCACCCAGGCACGGGGTGATCCAGAGTGCCGGATGATGTTACTCAACGCTTCCTGCACAATCCGGTAGACATGGACGCGAACACTGCTTTCAAGTTGTGAGCACACGCCTGATTTTTCAAAGCTGATGGCTAATCCGGTTTGACGTTCCAGGTTCGGCAAATACCAGTCCAGGGTTGTTCCAAGGTCAGCTTCATCCAGGCTTACAGGATGCAGAGATTGTGAAAGCCCCCGCACTTTTTCCAGCGTTGATTGAGTGATGTCCCGAAGCTCCAGAAGATCATTACAGAGCCCGGCTGCTGCGGGAGATTGCCTATGCATGCGTGACAGCATGGCGCCAATTGCCGTGAGGATCTGGCCAAACTCGTCATGCAGCTCGCGGGACACATGGCGCAGGATTGATTCCTGCGTAGAGATAAGTTTTTGCGCCAGCTCACTGCGCTGCGCGGAGAGGACTGAAAGCCTGTTAAAAAGCTTTCTGTTGGCGAATGTGAGATAGAGGCCGGTGCAGAGAATGGCAGCCAGCGTGCCTGCCAGGAACATATAGGCATGCCGTTGCACCCGGTTGTAGATTTGATTTACGTACAGCGCGGTTTGCTCTTCACTCTCAGTGTTTTCAACCAGCAACCGGGCCACTGTAATGCTGAGCGCCTGCTGCCGGGCCAGCAGAGACAGCTTGACCTGGTACCTGGCCTCTGCTTCTTTGCCTTCTTCCGCAAGCCTGAAGGCGCGGTTTACCGCATCCCAGAATTGTTGCAGAGAGTTGCTGAGATATTCACGCTGCTCTGGAGTCCGGTGGCCTATCGCAAGCTGCTCATCCAGGCGCAGTGCGTCATCCAGGTCTGCGTGGATGCGCTCAAATTGGGCTGACCATGCCGTCAGCGGGTAAGGCCCTTCGTTATCGAGCATGTCCCGCATGGCCAACGCAAGAGAATTCAAGTCATTTTGTGCTCTTAGCAGCTGGAGTGAATCTTTGCGGTTCCGTCCGGCAAAATCCCTCTGCACACTTTTCAGGCCATCGATTTGCAGGGTGATATACCAGGAATACGTAACTACAGTCAGCAGCGTAAGAACCAGACCGAGTAATAGCGCCGGCGTTGGTGATCGATCCGTCATGGATATCATCGAGCGGAAACTGTTGGAAGCTGTCACAGTGCATCTCGCAAAGTCAGGGAAGGTTGCCGGTTATGTGGATGGACTCATGCAAAATCTCCGCCACGGCAAGGACTTCATCTTCTCTATAGGGCCTGCCGATGATCTGCACGCCAAGCGGCAATCCATCCGGCGTTCTGCCAACGGGAACTGCCACGGCGGGATTCCCCAGCAGGTTGTAATGCTGGCAATAGCTCATGGTGCGGGCATAGTTGGCTGCGTGGCTGTCTCCCCAGCCGCCATCTTCATGTTTAAATGCGGGAATAGCACACACGGGCGCAAGCAGAATAGGGAACTGGTTCATCTGCGCTAGCACGCGCTGGCGCAGCAGGTCCCGCTCCACCAGGGTATTCAGAAGACGATTGCCGGTGAGCTTGGGCCGTAGCTCAGAGAAGGCCACGAAGTCTCTTAACCCGGGGCTGAGATCTTCTTCGCGGCCTTTCACCATTGGACGCAGCAGCAGTGAACAGGCGTCTATAAAGATGTTGGACCACAGTTCGCGCGCCCGGTCCAACTCATCGGGTCGAAATGGCTGTACGGTGAATCCTGCAAGCGCCAGAGTTGCAGCCGCCGCGCAGACTGCATCGCGTACCTCGGGGTCCGGAGGACTGAAGCCGTCGTCAATGTAGTAACCGATCCGCAATGTCTGCGGATCACATTTGTAGTCGGCGTCAAACGCAGTGGGTGATGACGCGGGGTCGCCAGAATCGTAACCGCTCATCACAGTCAGCAGCAACCGTAAGTCCGGGACTGTGCGGGCCATGGGGCCAACCACGCCTGTTAAAGAAAAAGGTCCGCCACTGGCGGGATAATGGCCGGTTGCAGGGACCCGCCCAGGCGTGGGCTTGAGGCCGCAAATGCCACAAAAGTTTGCGGGCACTCTGATGGAGCCGCCCCCGTCACTGCCAACTCCTGCCGCGGACATTCCTGCTGCAATGGCGGCAGCCTCTCCTCCGCTGGAGCCTCCGGGGCTCCGCGTCAGGTCCCAGGGATTGTTAGTCCTGCCATAAAGGTCGTTCTCAGTGTGATATGCCATGAGCAATTCAGGAGTTGAGGTATTTCCTAAAACAATGGCCCCGGCCTTTTTCAGCCGCGCGACCAACGGAGCATCGGCAGGAGCAATGTGGCTTCGTCTGAGCCGGCTTCCGGCTTCGCATTTCAGCCCTTTTACTTCAATGGAAGACTTGACGGAGATCGGTATACCTGACAGCGGTAGCACGTCCGCGTTCATCACGGCATCTTCCGCGCGGCGTGCCTCTGCCAAGGCCTGTTCAGGAACCAGCGAAGAGAAGGCATTCAGCTTCGGCTCAACTTCCTGAATCCTGGATAAATAAGCTTCCATCACTTCCACCGGCGAAATCTCTTTGCGGCGGATCAGGAGGGCCGTCTGGCTGGCGGACAATGCCGTAATCGATGTGGGCGAGGCAGGCTGCTTCAATGCAATTAGGCTTTCCATCAACATATCTATCGTCCTTTGTACTATCTATGCGCCACAGGCCATGTTTGCGATTTTGCCGCTCTCCATCGACGCAGCCTGGCGAGCCAGCATCGTGAAAATGTCACACACTTCATCAACCTGGTTTTCACTCAGGCTGTTGAAAAATGGCAGGGCCAGGCAACGGTCGGCAATAAATTCGGTCGTCGAAAGGTTGTGCTTTTGTCGCGGGTCGTTCTGGTATGGCCGTTGCAAATGGATCGGCGCAAAGTACCGGCCGCATCCAATGCCACGCGCAATCATCTCATTGCGAATCCAGTCCCGGTGCATACGACTGAATCGGGGGCCAAGCCGGACCACGTAGGCAAACCAGCTGATCCTGCGGCGTGATGCGGTCAGCGACGGCAAAATAATATCTGCATTGTTGCCAAGACGCGATGCATATAGCTGGGCAACATGCTTGCGCCGCGCCAACGTAGATGCAATTCGTTTCAATTGTTCAGTTCCCAAAGCGCAATTGATCTCCGGCAAACGGTAGTTATATCCAAGCTTGTCATGCTCGAACCACTCATCTGCATTGGTACGACCCTGGTTGCGCATGGAGCGGGCCATTTGATTTACTTCTGCATTGTTCGTAACAATGGCCCCGCCTTCGCCGGTAGTAATTTGCTTATTAGGATAGAAACCGAATACTCCGGCCTGCCCGAGAGATCCGGCCTTCATGCCATCGTATTCAGCCCCGATCGCTTCACATGCGTCTTCGATTACAAAAAGATCGTAAAGCCGGGCGAGGTCCAGAATCTCCTGCATCTCTGCCGGACAGCCGAAAGTATGCGGCACCATGATGGCCCGCGTTTTGTGCGTGAGGGAATCCTCTATTGCATTGGGATCAAGATTCAGGTGCTGCGGTTCAATATCTGCAAAAACAGGTATGGCCTTCTCATATCGCACGGCGTTTGCCACAGCAATAAAGGTGAAGGAGGGAACGATTACCTCAGCGCCTTCGCCAATGTGCAGCGCGCGCATGCACAAATGGAGCGCGCTGGTTCCGGAATTGACGGCAACAGCATGAGCTGTCCCGGTGTATTGTGCAAGTGAGCTTTCAAACTCGTTCAGCTGCGGCCCCAGGCTTTGCCAGGGCGTGCGCAGAACGCGCGTTACCGCCTGAATATCATCTTCAGTGATTTCGGGGAGGGCCAGGGGTATCTTCATCATGGAAGCAGCCACTTAGGTCTTTGTATCCTCCAGGTGTTCCGGTTCCCGCCGAGAAGACCATTTTGTATTTTCCTGGGACATGATCTGCTCCACCCGCTCGGCAAAGAGGGCCCTGGCGGTTGAAGATTTCGCATAGGGGCCTGCGGCCGCCGCAAAGAGATATTTTTCATGCTTCAAGGCTTCGCAGGTTGAGCGGTACGAAATCCAGTTCGCGTGATACTGGTTCAGTTGCTGCACACCTTCCAGGACCGCTATCAGAGCGCCGAGTCCGCCGGCAATGCGGCTTGAAGCGATGGAGTTGACGGTGCCGGTCACAACAGGAATCGCTGACGCGACAATGATGGTCAGGGTCTTGAGCGTCTTGAACCATTGCAGGCATGAGTGGCTCTTGCGGTCATACCAGTTGATCTGGTCTTCCACGCGCGCCATCACGCCATCTTTTCCGGACTCCTCTTTGCGTCCGGATAGATCCGGGACAGCAGAATTCATACGGGATTTACCAGCGCATTGCGTATTGCATAGGCGACCAACTCAGCCGCGTTGTGAATACCCAGCGCCTGCATCATGTTGGCCCGATGCACGCTCACTGTGTTGACGCTCAGGTCGAGATGGCTGGCAATTTCTTTGTTTGATTTGCCGTTAACAATCAGCTGTAGAACCTGAAGTTCTCTGGGAGTTAGTCCGTAGGAGCGTTCGCCCTTCAAGGCAGCAGGACGTGACAGCCTGGGGTCCAGCACGGTCTCGCCCGCAGCGACACTTTTCACGGCGGCAACCAGGTCCAGTTCCGCTGCGTTCTTAAGAATATATCCGCTGGCCCCGCATTTCATGGCCTTGCGTACCCAGGTATCTTCCGAATGCATGCTCAACATCAGCACCACGGTATTGGAGCATGTCTCGCGGATTCGGCCAGTGGCAGCAAGCCCATTGATGCCAGGCAGAGCGCAATCCATAATGACAACGGCGGGCTGCAATTCCCGCGCCAGGCGGACCGCCTCTTCACCTGTGCTGGCTTCACCCACGACCCGAACCATGGGGTCATCTTCCAAAAGCCGTCGAAATCCTCTCCGTACAAGGCTATGGTCTTCTGCCAGTAAAACGGTAATGACCTCTACTGGTTGAGTAAGAGGATCGTCGTTTGTTTCCAGGGTATTGATTGCTTCTAACATAAAAATATTGTGGGTCTTGGCCGTGACGTTTGATAACCGCTCACTTTCAGCAAACGGATGTGGTTTGACCCCTTAACTGCCGGGTCAAAGATGAAAACGCACAAAGCCGTGCGCGGGTCACATTCGTATGATTTTTAAGACAGCATCTGGCCAGGGATTTGCGCCTGCATGGGGCAAAACTTTGCAGGCTGCCGGAATGCCCATATGTGTGAGCTGTGGTGGCGTGCCTTGGCGGCAATTAGTGCTTTCACGTTATTGTTCCCGTCCACGAACCGGACCTAGAGTCCTCTATTGAAGATCAGTTCTCTCGAGAGGAGTCCCACCAAAGGATATGCAACAGCTCTTATCGCATCTCTTCAGGTCTAGCTGGCAGAAATTGGCTTTACTTGTGGCCATTCTTTTCGTTTCGGCTGTTTACCTCTACGTTTTTCCGGCGCCCACCTTATCGTATGTTGTGGCAGTTCTGTTGCACTCTGGATTCGGACTCATCGCAGCCTATTTTCTCCTCCCCAAACTTCGCCAGATCCTGTCACTCAAGGACCTTAAAGATAATGTTGGCTGGCTGCTGATTGCTATCGGAGCGGTCTTGGGCATTGTCTTGCTCTTCACCGGCACCTCAAGGGCGAAATGGAACTGGATGTATGCCCACGTTGCTGTTTCATTCGTCGGCGCGGCAATGCTGGCTGCCTATTGGACAGGCACAAAAGGATGGTTTGCAAAAGGACGTGGACTAGTCCTGGTCCGTTACGTTTTCTTTCTTGCTTTGGCTGGAGCACTCATTGTTGGCGGATGGAAAGAGCGGCAAAGCCACTGGCTCAATGCGCACGTTATCAAGAATCCATCGTCGACGCCTCTCACCATGGAGGACGAAGGCGATGGTCCCAAGGGGCCGTTTTTCCCCAGTTCTGCACAGACCGCGCACAAAGGCCAAATCCCCAGCAAATATTTCATGGAGTCCACGGCCTGCCAGCGCTGCCACGCGGACATTTATAAGCAATGGAACAGCTCCATGCATCATTTTTCATCGTTCAATAACCAGTGGTATCGCAAGAGTATCGAATATATGCAGGATGTGGTTGGAGTAAAGCCCTCCAAGTGGTGCTCAGGCTGTCATGATCCTGCATTGCTTTACAGCGGGCTCTTTGACACGCCTATCAAGCAGATTGTGGACCGCCCGGAAGCCCGCGCTGGATTGGGCTGCATGATGTGCCATTCCATCTCAAAAGTGAAGAGCACCATGGGCCAGGGTGATTTTTTACTTGAATACCCGAAATTGCACGAACTGGCCGCCAGCAACAACCCCGCAGTGCGCTGGTTCCATGATTTTGTGATTAACCTGAACCCTGAGCCGCACCGGCGTGTGTTCCTGAAGCCTTTTATGAAGAACCAGACGGCTGAATTCTGTTCCAGCTGTCATAAGGTCCATCTTGATGTTCCGGTCAACAATTACCGCTGGATACGCGGCTTTAATGAATATGATAACTGGCAGGCCAGCGGTGTTTCTGGTTATGGCGCGCGTTCGGTTTACTATCCGCCAAAATCTCAAGAGTGCTCTGATTGTCACATGCCCGCGGTCAAATCAATGGACGCCGGGGCTGTCAATGGCTTGGTTCACTCACACTCCTTCCCTGGCGCAAATTCGGCCGTGCCGTTGGCGAATGATGATGCCACGCAACTCAAGCTGACTGAGGACTTCCTGAAGAATTCCGTTACCGTTGATATTTTTGCTTTGTCCGCTGTGCCGGCCAAATCAGCAGGCCCCAAAGGTGATCTGAATTCCACTGAGCTGGCAACCAACTTTGCGGTGGGAGAGGAATCCGAATCTTCCACGCCCAAAGCCTCTGGTGTGGCGGCATTGCCGATCAGCGCGCCGCTCAACCGGATTAATCCCAGCGTGAGGCGTGGAGACACCGCTCTGATAGAAGTGGTGGTCCGCACCCGCAAGGTGGGCCACTTTTTTCCTGGAGGAACGGTAGATGCCTATGACACGTGGGTTGAACTCAAAGCAACCGATGAAAAAGACCGTGTTCTGTTCTGGAGCGGCAAAGTGGAGGACGATGGCAAAGGGCCAGTAGAAAAAGGGGCGCACTTCTATCGTTCACTTCAGGTGGATGCCCATGGAAACCCCATCAATAAACGAAACGCATTTGCCAGCCGTTCAGTCGTCTATACCAGATTGATACCACCCGGCGCTGCTGACACCGTGCATTACCGGTTGAACATTCCACGCGACGCGGGCAGCAAAATCAAGCTTCATGCCTGGCTGCGCTACAGAAAGTTTTCCTGGTACAACACACACTTTTCTTATGCTGGCGAGCCCGATCCTAATATGGCCCAACCTGTACCCAAAGCGGAATACGATGACCGGCACTTCTCTTTCACGGGAGACCTCTCCAGAGTTTCCGGCAATCTCAAAAAAATTCCTGACCTGCCGCTGGTCACCATCTCTGAAAATGAAGTTACTCTGAATGTCCTGCCGGCAAATGCTCCAGCGGTTCCCAGCAAAATTGAGCTGACAGCGGATGACTGGACGCGGTGGAACGACTACGGAATCGGCCTCTTCCTGCAAGGCGATCTGAAAGGAGCGCAGCGCGCATTCGAGCAGATCACAAAAATCAATCCTGACAATGTAGATGGCTGGGTGAACCTGGGACGCGTTGCAGTCCAGGAAGGAGATATGGAACGCGCCCGGCAAGTGCTGGAAAAAGCTCTTCAGTTGCAGCCCAAGCTGGCCCGCGCCAATTATTTCTTTGCCCGGGTGCTGCGTGCGGAAGGCAAGTATGAAGAAGGAGCACAGCATCTTCAGATCGTGCTGGACCAATATCCGCGCGACCGGGTTGCGTTGAACGATCTTGGGCGCATCCTGTTTCTGCAAAGAAAGTATGAGCCGGCAATTGCGCAACTGGAGCAGGCGCTCAGCATTGATCCGGAAGACCTGCAGGCCCACTACAATCTGATGCTTTGCTATCAAGGTCTGGGCCAGAGCGAAAATGCTCAAAGGGAGCGCAAGCTGTATATGCGCTTCAAAGCTGATGAGGCCGCACAGTCGCTCACCGGCGACTACCGCAAGCTGCATCCTGAAGACAATAACGAGCGGCAAGCCATTCACGAGCATGATTCGGCGCCATTGGCCGATGCTCCCAAAGCGGTGGTGCCTCGTCACGTCACAAAACTCAAACATGTGGAGGGCGCTCATGAATCGTCGTCTCTTTAACGCATGCGCAATGCTGACAATGCTCTTCGGGGGGCTGCTGGTTTCTGTGGTGGCGTTCGGCCAGGGTGCTGAAGGAATTACGTTTACCGATATTACTCAATCAGCAGGCATTAACTTCACCCATAACAGCGGGGCTTTCGGCAATAAGTACCTGCCTGAGTCTCTTGGGCCGGGCTGCGCTTTTATTGATTATGACAATGACGGCTATCCGGACGTTCTCCTGATTAACGGGCAAGATTGGCCCGGCCATGCCCGCATTAAATCCACGTTGAAGCTGTACCACAACAACCGCAACGGAACATTTACGGATGTGACCGCCAAAGCGGGTCTGGACATTAGCCTTTACGGGATGGGCGTTGCCGTTGCGGACTATGATAATGATGGATTTGATGACATCTTTATAACCGCGCTCGGCCAGAGCCATCTCTTCCACAACAACGGCAACGGCACATTTACCGATGTGACCGCCAGCGCCGGACTTTCCGGGATACGCGAATTCAGCACCAGCGCTGCCTGGGTGGATTACGACCGCGATGGCAAGCTCGACCTGATCGTGGCCAATTATGTCCAATGGACCCCGGAAACGGACCTGCGCTGCACGCTGGATGGATCGCACAAGTCCTATTGCACGCCGGAATCCTATCGTGGAGCGTCGGCGCGTCTCTGGCACAACCTGGGCAATGGCAAGTTTGAAGATGTCACCAAAAAGAGCGGCCTTTACGATCCAATGTCAAAGAACCTTGGAGTGGCTGTTCTGGATTTCAATGGCGACGGATGGCCCGACCTGCTGCTGGCCAACGATACCCAACCGAACAAGCTTTACAAAAATAACGGCAACGGGACGTTCACCGAAAGCGCGGTAATGGCAGGAATAGCCTTCAGTGAGGATGGCGTCGCTCGCGCCGGAATGGGCGTGGATGCAGCGGATTATGACCGGTCCGGCAGGCCCGGCATCATCATTTCCAACTTCTCTAACCAGATGATGTCTCTCTACCATAACGAGGGCCACGGACTGTTTGTGGATGAGGCGCAACGCTCCGCTGTGGGCCAGCGCTCTCTATTGAGTCTGGGATTCGGATGCTTCTTTTTTGACTATGACCTGGATGGCTGGCTCGACATCTTCGTTGCGAACGGCCACATTGAGAGCGATATTGAAAAGATACAGACGCGGATCAAGTACCGGCAGCCGCCTCATCTTTTCCGCAATCTGGGCGCGGGCAAGTTCGAAGAGGTGACAACTTCCGTGGGTGAAGCGTTGAAGCTTCCCAGGGTGGCCCGGGGGGCGGCTTACGCCGATATCGACAACGATGGAGACCTTGACCTGCTCATTACGACAAACGGCGGCCCGGCTGTGCTGTTCCGCAATGACCTGGCCAACCGGAACCATGCTTTACGGGTGAAACTTCAGGGCACAAACTCAAACCGCGACGGCATTGGCTCGGTTGTCCGCGTGGAGCACGGAGGACAGCATCAGTGGCAGATGCTGCGCAGCGGTTCCAGCTATCTCTCGCAGAGTGAACTCGTGCTGACCTTTGGTCTGGGAGCGGATGCAGGCGCCGTTTCCGTGCAGGTTGAATGGCCCAGCGGGCAGGTGGACAAAGTGTCCGCCGTCGCTGTGGACCAGACGGTGACAATTCAGGAAGGCAAGGGAATAATCTCGGTAAGAAAATTTGCCAGAACCAATCCGGCGGTGTCGAGTATTCGCACCTTGCATTAGCTCCATCCAGACGTACAATTCAAAAATCATAGTAAGGAACGTTCGTGAGATATTTTCATCCTCTGACGTCTGTGGCGCTTCTGATCTGTGCGATTGCCGCTGGGGCCCAGCCACGCCGCCCCACTCACTCCAGGGCTGATGCTGTTCGCCTGAACACCCTGGGAGCCGCATATATGAACCAGCAGCAGTTTGTGCGGGCGCTCAAACTTTTTCGTCAGGCTACCGCGCTTGATCCGGCCCTGAAGGCTGCCCGGACCAATGAAGGCATAGCGCTGCTCAATCTGCAGCGGTTTGAACCGGCGCGTTCCATTCTGGCAGCCGCCGTCAAGGCAGACCCGAACGACGCTCATGCCTGGTACAACCTGGGACTGCTGTACAAGAACCAGGGCGCCGCGGAAAAGGCGCTACAGAGTTTTGAGCGCGCAACGCATCTCGCACCCAACGATGCGGATGTTTTTTATTTTCTGGGCCTGTCCCAGGCCCAACTCAACCGGCAGGAGCAGGCCATTGCCTCATTTCGCCATGCGCTGGAGCTGAATCCATTCCATGCCTCGGCGGAGTTTGGGCTGGCTCGCGCGTTGCAGAAGACGGGCGAAGGTGAACAGGCGCGCGAGCACCTTGCCCGCTTTCAACATCTCACGCAAACCAAGCTGGGCGCTCCCATGAGCCTGGCTTATGGG
>DAHUXF010000049.1 GCA_027307295.1 Acidobacteriaceae bacterium | reverse complement strand
AAGGGCAACGCTGCCGCCATGGTCGCACGCGGAGGTGGAATTCATGCAAGGCATGATCATGCATCATTCGCAGGCGGTGGAGATGACGGCGCTCATCCCGTCGCATACGGAGAACAAAGACCTGCGGTCGCTGGGAGCGCGCATCAGCAGCTCACAGTCGGACGAGATCAGGTTTATGAAGCGCTGGCTGGCGGTTCGCGGAGAACAAGTTTCCATGGCGATGCCGGGAATGCGGAGCATGGACAGCCATCCCATGGTCCTTATGCCCGGTATGCTTACCCCGGCACAGATGGAAGCGCTGCGCAAAGCGAAGGGCGCCGGGTTCGATCATTTATTTTTGACAGGGATGATTCAACACCACAATGGCGCGTTGACGATGGTAAAGGATTTGTTTGACACCGAAGGCGCGGGCCAGGATGCCGAACTGTTTGACTTCGCGACGGATGCGGACAATACTCAACGCGCCGAGATCAGGATTGTGCAGACGATGTTGGAGAAAAATACTCCAGAGGAGAAACAATGAACCGAGTGCCCAGGATTGCTTTTTGCGTGGTGGCCGCGATTGTTTTATTTTTTGGTTTAAACCGATTCCAGGCACAGGCGCAGACGCCTTCGCCCACACCGGCGGCCCAGACGCCCGCGCCCACGCCGGCCGCACAGGATGCCGATGAGGAAGAACGGAATCCCTTTGTTCCGGAACCAGCTCCTGCGCTGCAACCGGGCATGACCGGGTCGGATACAAACGATCCGCGCGCCAAGCTGGCGCCGGGCCTCTATAATGCCGGTGAAGCATCGATGGGGATGAAGCACCTTACCCTTGTCAAGAAGCCGGCCGCATTTCAACTCGGGACCTCTAATCCCGATGATCCGAAGGTGCGGAAGATGCTGGGGCAGCTCAATACGTCGGAGATCGCGAAGATCCCGAAGCCCATGCATCTGGTAATCGCGCAGCTTGCTTTCGCGAACTCTGACCTTGCATTCCAGGGCAACCACCTGTTTCAGGGGAATTTTTATGGCGTGAATATCTTTGACATTTCCAATCCGGCGAAAACCAGGTTGCTGACCTCGCTGGTGTGTCCCGGCGGCCAGGGCGATGTGTCAGTGTATAAGAACCTGCTATTCATGTCAGTGGAACAGCCGAATGGACGCTTGGATTGCGGCGCACAGGGCTTTCCGCCAGATCCCGCTCCGCCTGCCGATGCGGAAAAAGGAAAAGACAAGAAACGTCCAACGCCATCAGCGCAAAAGGACCGTTTCCGCGGGGTGAGGATCTTCGACATTTCCGATATCCGGAATCCGAAGCAAGTGGCAGCCGTGCAGACGTGCCGTGGATCGCACACGCATACCCTGGTGGTGGATCCAAACGACAAAGACAATGTGTATATCTACGTATCGGGCACATCGTTTGTGCGTAAGCCGGAGGAACTGGCAGGATGCTCAGGTGAAGATCCGGACAAAGACCCGAATACAGCACTCTTTCGCATTGAAGTGATTAAAGTTCCAGTGGCCTCCCCACAGGATGCAAAGGTGGTCTCCAGCCCGCGCGTATTTATTGACGCCCGGACAGGCGCGATGAACGGCCTGAATAACGGCGGCACTCATGGCCGGAAGGGTGCGGAGAAGCCGAAGGACACGAACCAGTGCCATGACATTACGGTGTATTCGGCAATCGGGCTGGCCGCGGGTGCGTGCTCCGGAAATGGAATTCTGCTCAACATCAAGGACCCTGTGCATCCGAAGCGTGTGGATGCGGTGAACGATCCGAACTATTCGTACTGGCATTCAGCTTCGTTCTCAAACGATGGGACCAAGGTTGTGTTTACTGATGAGTGGGGCGGCGGGCTGGGGGCGCGGTGCCGTCCGAATGATCCCAACAAGTGGGGCGCAGACGCAATTTTCGGCCTGAAGAACGATAAGTTGACGTTCCAAAACTATTACAAAATGCCGGCTGCGCAGAGTGACACGGAGAACTGCGTGGCGCACAACGGCTCGCTGATTCCTGTTCCGGGCCGCGATATCGAAGTGCAGGCCTGGTACCAGGGGGGCGTCTCCATTGTGGACTTTACTGACGCGGCGCATCCATTCGAAATTGCCTATTTTGATCGTGGGCCGGTTGATCCGAAGGTGCTGGTGCTGGGCGGGGAGTGGTCAGCGTACTGGTACAACGGATACATTTACGGATCGGAGATTGCGCGCGGCCTGGATGTGTTTGAGCTCACACCGACCAAGTTTCTTAGCCAGAACGAAATCAACGCGGCGAAGGCGGTACGGGTCAGTGAGTTGAATGTCCAGAACCAGCAAAAGATCGAGTGGCCGGACAAATTGGTCGTCGCGAAGGCCTATTTGGACCAATTGTCCCGGTCACAAGCGCTGCCTGCAGACAAAATCACAGCTCTACAAGAAGCAATTCATAGCGCAGAGAGTTCGCACATGAGCAAGGCTGCGCTTGCGAAGCTGAAGAGTATGGCAGCATCCCTGGCAAAGGATGCCGGCACAGTGAAAAACCAGGCAGACTCGGCCCGGTTGCATGCCCTGACAGACATTCTGGAGCATGCATCAGCGTAGCCCTTAGCGAACCGTGGGCCTTTCTATCATGTTGGCAAGGGGAGTGGGCGACCACTCCCCTATGCCGATTTCAGCTTAATGCCGGTCTCCGTGATCATCCCGATGATGGTCGTCATGTCCGCGATCATCATGACCATGGGCTTCGCGTCCGCGATCATCATGACCATGAGCTTCGCGTTCGCGATCATCGTGACCATGGGCTTCGCGTCCGCGATCATCGTGCCGGTGATCTTCTCTGTGCTCTTCAAAGCGCTCATGGCCATAACGGGCTGACTCGCGTTCGCGCTCGCTGCGTTCCCACAACTCATGCCGTTCCGGCTCGTGTCTCTCTGAATACCGCCGGACCGTGTAAGGATGAACATATTCACGGCGATTGTTCCAGTCCCGCCGCCATGGAGTGTTGTTGATGTAGACTTCGCGGCGTTCCCATGCAATGCGGTTGTAACCCCAGCCCCATGGCCGGAATGCAACACCCACGCCCACGCCGAAACGGAAACCAATGACAGCGCCGACGAAGATGCCAGGACGAGGCCGCTCATAAACAACTACGGGATCGTAGTAAGGTACTACCACGTAATCAGGACGCGCAGGCAGAATCGTAATATACGCACCGCGCCCCACGATGATCTGTGGGCCAGTCCGCAAGTATCCATAATCCCTGGCGCGCTGGCGCATTCTCTGCACTGCATACATCACTTCCTGTTGTTCAGCCAGAAAGGCGTTGCCCAGATCGCTGGTCCAGCGCATGTCAGAGGCCATCATGTCCAGCACTGACGGAAAAGGCAGCAAGGCCTGCACGGAAGGGTCCCACGGCAACTGGTCTGCCTGAATCGCGTAGGCAAGCCTGTCACCGGTAAGATAGTGGTGCTGATCGGCCCACTGCGCAGCTTCAGGAATCTGCTCAGGGAACGTCGCCGCCGCCAGGATCTGCGCCAGCAAGGGATCGGGATACAGCGCAATGCGGGAGACCATGTGGTCAAGCTGGCCGGGTTCATAATAAGGCGCGCCCTGCGCTGCTGCCGGTGCTGCCAACATGCAGGCCATCACGATTACAGCCAGTACCATTGTGGAAATTTTGAGGGCTGCTTGCTGCCATTGTTTCGTTTGTAAATGCCTTCCTTGATCGTGCATTCCCCGTTGCGCACAATTACCAATCTGTCGTTCGGACATTGCGTCTTTCTCCTTTGGTCATCGAATGGGAATGTGTAAGCTTTTGTATGGCTCCGTGGGGGGGAATGGGCCAGAACCATGAATTCTTAAAACCCTGTCAGGCAGGAAAAGTTCTTTCGCGCCACAGTGCTCCGCTTTTGCAAGAGTGTGTGGACCAGGCGCAGGTGTTCCTGCTATCGCAGTTGCCTGAATGCAGGGATACATTGCTTGTAATTCCGTCAGGCTTTTATTGTGACAGTGTTTTGGTTGCGACAAAAGACACTGAGGTACTAGCGCCGGGTAACGAAAGCATTTTGGCTGTCGTCACCCGCATGTCATTTTCTGCGGTTCGGGCAAATTGCACTCATTGCTTAACTGTTCGCCGCTCCGCCGCCTGGCTCGGCAAAGCCTGCTCGGCCTGACGGGCGGAAATCATGGGGCCGGACACGCGAATGGTGAGATAGACCAAGGCTGCAATCACTCCCCCTGCAAGCGGAGCGACAATGAAGAGCCAGAGCTGTTCCATGGCCCATCCGCCTACCCACACGGCAGGGCCAATGCTGCGGGCCGGATTGAATGAGCCGTTGGTGATGGGAATCCCGGCAAGGATAATGGTCGTCAGAATCAAGCCAATGGGGATTCCAGCGAAGCCGGCGGGCGCGCGATCATCCGTGGAGCCCAGCACGGTGAATACGAGCAGCATGGTCAGGAACATCTCTGCAACAAAGCAGGCGGCCATGGTGTAGTGCGATGGCGAGTGGTCGCCAAATCCATTCGCAGCCCCGGCAAGTGAAGCGATGGAGCCGCCCGGTGCATGCGAGGCAATAAACAGCACCAGGCCAGAGGCGGCGATTCCGCCAATAATCGGGGCGATCCAGTACCCGATGGCCTCTGTGGCTTTCATGCGACGGGCCACGACCATCCCAAGAGTAACAGCCGGATTGATATGGCATCCGGAAACAGGACCGAGCGCATAAGCCATGGCGAGAAGTGAAAGACCGAAAGCCATGGCAACACCTACGTTGTGGACCTCTCCGCCTGCAATCACGGCTGTTCCCAGCCCGGCGAAGACAAGAACGAATGTGCCAAACAGCTCTGCGGCGTATTTCATAGCGATATTTCACCTCGGAGAGTTCTATTGAGTCAGACAAACGGCGCGCAGAAATTTTGCATGCACAAATCTGGTGCACAAAAAATCACAGGGCTCGTTGTAGCTGACAGCCGGGCAATTCTACATGGCAGCTCTGCTGTTTCGCATCTGGTATGCATAAGTATCTGCAAAAAGCCAGACCAGACTGACGCCGGTTGTATGCCCCAACAGGTGAGGACCGCGAAGAAATTAGGCCATCGCACCAATGGCATCTATTCCCGGCCGTGCTGCCATTTATATAGTTGCTGAGAGGCTGGAGATTATCTTAATGGGCGTAAGTTGCTGAAAAATTAGCCTCTTACTAAAGCCGGAACCAGGCAGTACGTACCACTCCCGGAGCAGATGCAATTGATCAAGACCAACGCAAAGATCTTTAAAATTCTTTACCGGCTTACGCTGCCGGGCAGCCTGGTGTTGGTGATTACCGCGTTGCTGATTCGCGTAGGCGTTTTGGCAGATGCCAATTCGCCCATGGTGCAGTTCTTTCCAGCTGCCGTTCTGGGCACCGGACTGGTATTGAGCGCGTTTTTTCGCCGCAGTCGGCTCTTTTTTGCCTTGCTGGTGCTCACCCTGGCGCAAGCGGCATTTCATTGGCTTATGCCGCGCATCACGCCGGAGTCACAGCGGATTACAACCAATGCCATCTCCATTTTGCTGCCGCTGAACCTGCTGGTTCTGGCGTTTTTGCGGGAGCGCGGAATTATTTCTCCGGCTGGCCGCCGGCGGCTGGCGATGATCGCTTTGCAGGTGATGTCGGTGGCAATTCTGTGCATGCCTGCCATGTCCCGGATTGCGGCACGTCTTGGACAGCCATTTGTGGCAATAAGATTTTCGCGCTGGAGTGGATTGCCCCAGGCGGGTCTGGCGGCTTTTGTGTTGAGCGTGCTCGTGATTATGGTCCCGCTGGTCCGCCGCTACAAAGCAGTGGAGAGCAGCCTGCTGTGGAGCCTTGTGGCAGCTTTTATCGCCATGAGCGTGGGCAGCCGGAGCCATCTGGAGGGCGTCTATTTTGCTGCAGGCGGCCTGGCGCTCATCGTAGCGCTGATTGAGACCTCTTATGCCATGGCGTACCTGGACGAATTAACTCAGTTGCCCAGCCGCCGCTCTCTGAATGAAGCTCTGCTGAAGCTGGGTGATTCTTTTTCCATCGCCATGCTGGATGTGGACCACTTTAAAAAATTCAATGATAGTTACGGGCATGAAGCCGGCGACCAGGCGTTGCGTCTGGTGGCTTCGCGCCTGTCTCATATTTCCGGCGGCGGGAAGGCTTATCGCTACGGCGGAGAAGAATTCGCCGTGGTATTCCCGAACAAGTCGGCCGAGGAAGTGTTTGTTTATCTGGACCGGATGCGCAAGGTGATTGAGCAGTCAGTGTTTACGGTACGCGGCAAAGACCGGCGCAGAAAAGGGAAGACCAGCGCAGGGCGTGGCGCCAAGAGACAAACCAATGTCACCGTAAGCGTGGGATTGGCCGCAAGCAGCGGAGAAAAGCTTGCCCCGGCGGAAGTGATGCGCATGGCTGACCAGGCGCTCTACAAAGCCAAGGCCAAAGGCCGCAACTGCACGGTGACGGCAAGGCTGGGCAAGTCGCCGGTCTCAGTGCAGGAGCCCGGCATGCGAGTCCTGGGCGTGAGTTAGTTTAGCCCAGCTTCACGCATGCGCTGCACGTGGTTGGCATAGGAAATTTCCTGAATGCGCTCGCGGTCCAGTCCCAGCGGATTCGGCGTAAAAACGAAATTGTTGCGGCGAGGAATCGCGGCAGCTTCACGCATAAAAAGTTCACGTACCGGCTCCGCATATTCGGGGTGGGATTGAATCTGCTCCCGCAGATAATCCATGCCGTGGACCAGATGGCGGCCTTCATCGGCGCGAATCAATTGAATGCCTTCCAGCAGACGGGGAAACATGCCGGTCTTGGCCAGCAGGTCCTCAAAAAACTCATATCCAGTCAGCGCCATGATGCCTTCCACCACGCCCATGTAATGGGCGGCAAAGAGCGTGAGCGCCAGCCCTAATGCATCCGTTTGGCCGGTTGTAACTGCTTTGCCAATGGCTTCGCCCCGGCTGCGCAACTCATCCAGCAGCACGCCCTTGTAGTCAGGCACCAGATAAGCCGCAGTGTCCACCTTGCCGCAGACTTCCTGGAAGTAGCGTTCAAAAAACTCAGCATGCTTTACTTCTTCAAAGATCTGCGTGGAAAGAAACATCCGCCGGTCCAGGTCTGGAATGGCAAGCATGAACCATGCCAGCGTGTCAGAAACGCTGACCTCGCCTTCATAAAACAGCGCGCAGGTCTTGATGATCTGCCCTTGCTGTTCAAGATTCAGCTTTCCCCAATGCACTTTATCTTCAGTTAGGTCAATCTTGGCCGGGTCCCAGATACCCAGGGTCTTGGCCATGGTGTAGAGCTGGCGGGGTGACTTGGTGCTGTGCGTGGCGGTGGACATGGCTACCTCCAAACTCCGGTTACGGTACCAGAAGTGGCGAAGAAATACGAGTGCAAGTCTTTCTGCCGGCTCAAGGCGCAATGTGGGAAAACATTACGTTCCCCGGATGAGTACAATCATGGGATGGACGAAAAATCCACTGGAGGCAAATATGGCCGCAAAGCCGCAATCATTACCAGGAGAAGGCATGTCACTGAATCAGGCAATTCTGCCGGAGTTTGATCATGAAATGTCCAACACGCGCAAATCGCTGGAGCGCATTCCGGATGACAGGATGAATTTTAAGCCGCATACCAAGTCCATGACTATGGCTGGACTGGCGACGCACATGGCCACTCTGAATCACTGGGCGGAAGCAATTTTTGGCAACGATACATTCGATGCAAGCACCGCGCCACCGAATCCAGACCTGAAGTCGCGGGCCGAAGTGTTGGCAGCTTTTGACAAACACACTGCAGCCGCCCGCAAAGTCCTGGCGTCCGCCACCGATGCCGAACTCATGAAGCCGTGGGCCCTGACATTCAAGGGCAAGAGCATTCTGACGCTGCCTCGAATTGCGGTTGTCCGCAGCTTTCTTTTGAATCACCAGATACATCACCGCGCACAACTGGGGGTCTATCTGCGCATGAATGACATTCCGGTGCCCTCAATTTACGGGCCGTCCGCGGACGAAGGAAATATGTAAAGCGAACTTATGCAGGCGAAAGGGGAATTGGCTCGTAAAAAACAACAGGCCCCGGCTTTCGCCGAGGCCCTTAAGAGCCCTTCTGACTGGGTGCTTTCCCCCGAAACCACCAGTCAGATGTTTCGTGCAGGGTCATCATCGCAGGCACGGCAAATTGCAACAAGAGTACAGAGGTAATCAGCGGGAAGACTTAATTGCTCGGCATTGCAATATAAGGGGTTGCCGCTCAGATTGTTGGGTTTTGATGGAACATGAGTCGGAAAAAGACCTTAGAATCATGGGCTTGGCAACTCATACCGAAAAATAAGCGCCCGGCCCCGCCGGGTCCTGTGTCTCCCCCGGTGCTTTCCGCGCTCTACTCCTGAAATCTGCCCCATTTCGCCTGATCTGCGGTACACTCCTTTTACGCCTATGACTGCCATCCTTTAATTAATTCGGCGCTCTCCTCAGTCTCTTCAAAGACAACTTAGGTTGAGTGTGTCTGCGCGTGATTTACGCGCCAGCCGCCGCTTTCCGCGCATGCTCTGTGAGTGTGCGCCCTGGAGCGTTAAAACCATGCAATTGCATCTGGCAGGATGGAACGAATATTGGGCCTGGAATTTCACTGACTTTGCGGATCAAGATCTGCTGCCCGCGCGCGTTCTGGCACAGCATCGCTATTCATATTCAATCTGGACACAACATGGAGAAGCCGATGCTGAAGTGGCCGGCGCTTTGCTCTACCGCGCGGGTCCGGGCGATTTGCCGGTGGTAGGTGATTGGGTTGCCGTGCGGCAGTATGCGCCCGGTGACCTGGCGATTATCCATGAGGTGTTGCCGCGCAAAACAAAGTTCTCGCGCAAGGTGAGCGGAGACGCAACCGCAGAGCAGGTCATCGCCGCGAATATCGACCTGCTCTTCATCGTATGCGGACTTGACCAGGACTATAACCTGCGGCGTCTGGAGCGATATCTGGTGGCCGCAGTCCAGAGCCGGGCGGAAACCGTGGTGGTGCTGAACAAAGCTGATCTCTGCGCGGATGCGCAGGCCCGCGTGGCTGAAGTACATTCCATTGCGCCCGATGTGCGCGTGGTGGCCATTACGGCCACCACGGTTGACGCAGCTACGGTGTTATCAGCGTTCATTGCGCCGGGAAAGACCGCAGCGCTGGTGGGATCGTCTGGCGCGGGCAAATCAACCATGGTGAACCAACTGCTGAACACAGCGGCACAAGCCACACAGCCCACGCGGGCCGCGGACGGTCGTGGACAGCACACCACCACGCATCGCGAACTGTTCTTCCTTCCTAACGGCGGCTTGATTCTCGATAATCCCGGCATCCGTGAGCTGCAACTGTGGTTCCAGCAGGATTTCCGGCAGGGAAGCAGTGGAGCGCAACTGGCCGTTGACCAGGCTTTCCCGGAGATTGAAGCCCTGGCGCAGTCATGCGCTTTCCGTGATTGCAGCCACGCTGCCGAGCCGGATTGCGCTGTGCAGAACGCGCTGGCTGCGGGAGAGATTGAGGATGCCCGCTGGCGCAGCTATCTCAAGCTGCGTCGTGAACTGCGGCATGCCGCGACGCAAGTGGACCCGAACCTTCGCCGCACAGAGAAAGAACGATGGAAGAAGCTGTGCAAGGGAGTAAAGCGGAACCAGAAGCGGCGTTAGCAGAGCACGCAAATCAGTGGAAACGCGCGTACTCCGGCGGTTTCTTGCAGGTCGTCCGGGACAGCCGTTTCAGGTTCGAATACGGCTGTCCGGGAGCGACTTTTGACAGCGCCGCCGAGCCTACCTGGGTGTTAGCTGGCTTTAGCAACCGTCACGGACAAACCGGGGAACCGCACAACCCGTGCAACGCCGTTCATGGGATAAAAATCATAGGTTTCACGCACACCGGTGGCAGGGAAGGAATCCGGTCCCTTGAAGTTTGTGACAATGCCTTCGGTGGAGAAGTTTTGCGTTTTGCTGGCATCCTGGAGTTCGATGACGGGAAGCAGAACGCTGAAGTCCGTGCCGCCGGTATCAATGCTCATACGGGTCGTGATGGTGACCAGCGTGCCGATGCCGGTCTCCAGCACGCGAACGCCGCTGCCGAAGAAGTCTCTGACGGGGCCGCCATCACTAAAGGTCACAAAGGGCTGGCCCAGAAAATTATTTTTCACATAAGTGAAGGTGATATTACCGCCCTTCAGGGTGTATTCATTTGGCTGTACAACTGACATATCTACTCCTTAAATGTTGCTTGTCTTACGCGGGTGAGGCCCAGGCGCTAAGGCTGTGAAGGAACAGCGGCAGACGGTCCCAGCCCCGGCTCATGCCCAGCTATAAAGGGAGTGATACATGTGAAGAAAATGTTTCATAAAATTTTGCATATTCAGTGGCCATGCGCCCTTTGTAAATCCATTCTGAAAAACATGTCAGTCGCACAGGAGCTCTGCTTTCCCATATCCGCATCCGGGGTGGGGGAACTCTGCCACGCCTGGCCATGTTCGGCTGGGTCGCCGCCAAAGCGCAATTTCAGACAGGCCGGTGTAGTAATCTATTAAGGCATGGCAGACAACTCATTTGACATCGTCAGCAAAGTGGACCTGCAAGAGGTCGCAAACGCTATTCAGAACGCAGTAAAGGAGATTCACACCCGTTTTGACCTGAAAGACTCAAAGTCTGATATTCAGATGGACGGGAAAGAGGCTCTGGTTCTGACCTCAGCGGATGAATATAAGCTCAAAGCGGTGAACGATATCCTGCAAAGCAAGCTGGTCAAGCGCAATGTTCCCATCAAGGCATTCAATTACGGGGTGATTGAGCAGGCAGCAGGTTCCACCGTCCGGCAGAAGATCACCATGCAGCAGGGCATCCCTATTGAGAAGGCGCGTGAGATTGTAAAAGTGATTAAAGATTCCAAGAAGAAGGTCCAGGCCTCGATCCAGGGTGACACGGTGCGCGTCAGCGGTAAAGATCGCGACTCACTGCAGGAGGTGATTGCGCTGCTGCGGGGGCGGGACTTTGGCATTGACATGCAGTTCACGAACTATAGAAACTGAGCGGCGAAGTTCACAGCAGTTGCGATTCTTACGCTTTCGCATGAAAGCTTTCTAATCGGGAACAGGTATAGGGAAAACTTGAGTTCACCTGCCACAACCTCCGCAAGAGAAGTCTTTGAATTGCTGCGCGACGATCTGGCTGCCATTGAGCGCCAGTTTGGACGGGACACCGTCTCTAATGTCCGCGCCATCACGGACATCGGCGAACATCTTCGCGCTGGTGGAGGCAAACGCATCCGCCCGGTTTTGCTGTTGCTCTCGGCCAAGCTGTTCCCCCATCCGGAGAAGAGCGCCATCCGTCTTGGGACGGTGGTGGAACTTCTGCACACCGCCACGCTGGTGCATGATGACATTATTGATGAGGCCAAGATCCGCAGAGGCCGCCCCGCTGCCAACACGCAGTGGGGCAATTCCAAGTGCGTTCTGGCCGGCGACTGGCTTTACATGCAGGCCTTCAAGCTGGCTGTGCAGGAGCGCAATTTCCGCGTGCTGGATGTGCTGATTGATCTTACGCAGCAGATGGTGGAAGGCGAGCTGCTCCAGATGGAGAAGCTGGGGAAGTGCATCTCCCTGGAAGAGCATTTTGACCTGATCTTCCGTAAGACAGCATGCCTGTTTTCGACGTCGATGCGGTTGGGCGCGGTGCTTGCTGGAGCAAGCGAAGCGCAGGAAGAAAAG
>DAHUXF010000499.1 GCA_027307295.1 Acidobacteriaceae bacterium | reverse complement strand
AAGAACGATCCAGACACAATTTACATTGGCCTGAATGACCGCGACAAAGCATGGCACGATCTCTACAAGCTCAAGCTCTCTACCGGGGAAAAGACCCTGGTGCGCAAGAACACCGAGAAAATTTCCGGCTGGACCTTCGATCTAAGCGGACACTTGCGGCTGGCTACACGCGCGGCAGACAACGGCGACAATGAAATCCTGCGCGTTGATTCGGACAAGTTCACCAAGGTGTATTCCTGCAGCGTGGTAGAGACCTGTACTCCGCTGGACTTCACAAAAGACGGCAAGCGCACTTACATCGAAACCAACAAAGGCGACGATGTGGACCTGGTGGGGCTGGCTCTGCTGGACCCTGACAGCGGCAAAGCGGAGCTGGTGGAGTCTGACCCGATGAAGCGGGTGGACCTGGATGGGGTTGTGTTTTCGCACGATACGGATGAGCTTGTGGCCACATCCTACCTGGATGACAAACAAAGGCTCTATTTCAAAGACAAGAATTTTGCCAACGACTACAAGTGGCTGCAAAGCAAATTGCCCGGCATGGAACTGGCCATGAACTCGCGCACGCGCGATGAGCAAACCTGGCTGGTCACGGCCCACAGCGACACTGAGCCCGGCGTAACGTATATCTTTGATCGCAAGACGCACAAGCTGGCCAAACAGTTCTCCGTCCGTGAAAAACTGCCGCGTACATCGCTGGCCAAAATGGAGCCGGTACATTACAAGTCTTCTGATGGACTGGATATCCCTGCGTACCTTACCCTGCCCAAAGGTGTGCCTGCAAAAAACCTTCCTACGATCATTTTCCCCCACGGTGGACCGTGGGGACGCGACGCCTGGGGCTACAACAGTTATGCACAATTTTTTGCCAACCGTGGCTATGCAGTGCTCAGCCCGAATTTCCGCGCCTCCACCGGGTACGGCAAGAAATTCCTCAACGCCGGCAACCTGCAATGGGGCCGGACCATGCAGGATGACATCACCTGGGGAGTGAAATATCTGGTGGAGAAAGGCATCAGCGACCCCAAACGTGTAGGCATTTTTGGCGGCTCTTACGGTGGTTATGCCGTGCTGGCGGGTGTGGCGTTTACGCCGGACCTGTATGCGGCCGCGGTCGATCTCTTTGGCCCCGCCAACCTCATCACGCTTCTTGATTCCATTCCGCCTTATTGGGAAGCCGGACGAAAAATGATGTACACACGCATGGGCGATCCCACCACGCCGGAGGGCAAAGCGCTTTTGAAAGAGCGGTCGCCATTGACTTCAGCAGACAAAATTAAAACGCCGCTCCTGATTGCCCAGGGAGCCAATGATCCGCGCGTGAACCATGCAGAGTCCGAACAGATTGTGGTGGCGCTGCGGGACCGCGGTTTTCCTGTGGAGTACGTCCTGATCCCCGACGAAGGCCACGGCTTTGCCCGTCCGGTAAATAACATGGCCAGTCTTATGGCGACGGAGAAATTTTTCGCCAAATACCTGAATGGCCGAGCCCAGGAGGGTGGGACTCCGGAAGTTGTGGCGCGCCTGAAAGAGATCACCGTGGACCCCAAGACGGTGGTGCTGGCGAAGAAAGTGGATGCGGGAACTGTTGGCTTGCCCAAAACGTCGATGGACCTGCAACCTGGCACCTACAAGTACAAAGCCATGATTGAGGCCGGTGGCCAGCAAATTCCACTGAGTGTCTCCACCACCATCGCGGAAGATGCCGGCGGCTGGACTGCCACGGATGTAATCGACACACCCAATGGAGCGGTGATGCAGGTTTCTTCCATGGAAAAGGGAACTTTGATGACGCGTAAACTCGGCCTGAAACAAGGGCAGGCCACAATCGACCTTAGCTTTAGTGGTAACAAAGCCTCAGGCAATATGAATCTGAACGGACAAGACCGCGCCGTTTCAGTAGATCTGGGAGGGCCGCTGTTCGCAGAAGGCGCAGGCGCAAAGCAGTCACTCTCATGCCTGCCTTTGGCGGAAGGCTACAGCACCACGTATCGAAACTTTGACGTGCAGCAGCAAAAAGTAAAGCTGATGCAGTTAAAGGTGACAGGCGTGGAAAAGGTCACCGTTCCCGCCGGCACATTTGATGCGTACAAGGTTGAGATTACCTCAGCAGACGGCGGCGCGGACAGGGAAACCCTATGGGTAGCGCAGGACTCGCACAAGCCGGTAAAGGAATCAGCGGTTCTGGCGGCCATGGGCGGCGCTGTATTGACGCAGGAATTAACGCAGTAAGTAAGAAGCGCAGCATTATCATCACAGGCCCATCGACAAAGGTGGGCCTGTTTTGTGTTTGAATGCTTCTTGGCGGCAATGGCCCAGAACATCAATGGCTGATGATAGAGGCAGCATCATTACCGGCTGCATAATTTGCTGGCTGTTCAACATCGCGCAGATCGGCATTGGATGGTTGCTGCTGATTGCGGATGTGCGAATGCTTCCCGCGTATTATGTTTTGGTCTACTCCGCCGGTCTTGTCCAGATTGGTTATGTTGTTCCCATCTGGCGGCTGTTACTAAGA
>DAHUXF010000498.1 GCA_027307295.1 Acidobacteriaceae bacterium | reverse complement strand
ATGTGTTGCTCAAACCCGGTTGCTCAACCATGAGGTTGCTCAAATAAAGCTTGTTACACTGAACTTGGCAGCATAGGGTGCCCCAGGCAAACATGTCAAAGATAATCATGTCAAACCAGAAACGCCGTTTTGCATTCTCTCAGATGGATGTCTTTACCGCAGTTCCGCTGGAAGGGAACCAGTTGGCCGTCTTTACCGATGGACGCGGCCTGAGCGACGCCGAGATGCAGGCCATTGCCAAAGAGACGAACCTTTCTGAAACCACCTTCATCCTGCCGCGCGACGCCGCCACGGAAAAACAGCGCGGCGTGCACGTGCGTATTTTCACGGTGGATGAAGAGCTGCCTTTTGCCGGACACCCTACGCTGGGCACGGCGATGGTCCTGCGCGGCAACACCGGCGCTGACGAAGTGGCCCTGGAACTGAAGGTCGGGCGCATTCCGATACGCTTCAGCCAGCATGACGGCATGCCTTTTGGCATGATGATGCAGCGTGATCCTGAGTTCGGGCATAAGCATACCCGCGAAGACGTGGCCCGCGCTGCCGGTCTTTCCGTGGACGACATTGCCGCTGACGTGCCGATCCAGACCGTATCCACGGGCAATGCTTTTGCCATTGTTCCGGTCAAATCGCTTGCGGTGTTGCAGAGACTTGCGCCAACCTGGAGCGGCATGAAGGGCTATCTGGAAAAATCCGATGCCAAGTTCTTTTATTTTGTTTCGCGTGAAGCCTTAAGCCCGGAAGCCACTTTGCAGGCGCGGATGATTTTCTATAACGGTGAAGACCCGGCCACCGGCTCCGCTGCCGGACCATGCATCGCCTGGGCGGTGAAATATGGCGTGGTGGCTCCCGATCAGCAAGTCCTGCTGGAGCAGGGCGTGGAGATGAAGCGGCGCAGCAGAATTTTCTTCAGCGCAGGACGCGAAGGCGACAGAATCGTGAATGTCCGCGTGGGCGGCCATGCCGTGGAAGTGGTTCGCGGAGAATTATTTCTGTGATGCGGATTAGAGTTGCCGATTCAATCAAAGACTGATTCCATTCAGACTTTGCCCTGGAAACCAACGCCGGCAGAAAGCTTTCCACAGAATTTTCCACTTGTTGGCGTTTCAGTTACTTTACATCGCCATATCTGCGCGCTTAGGATGCCAACAAGTTTCAACCAAGTTTTAATCAGGTAACCCAGCCCAAAAACATTCGGTGATGACGCCTTGTAAGCGGCTATACATCGATAAATATCTCCGGGGGGAAGATGCGACCCAAAAGAACGATTCTATGTGTTGACGATAATGAGCAGGCGCTTTCCATACGCAAGCTGATGCTGGAGACACGCGGTTATCGCGTACTGGCATGCACCGGCGGACAGCAGGCCCTGGAGCTTTTTAAGCAAGGTGGAGTTGATCTTGTCCTGAGTGACTTGCAGATGCCCGGCCTGGATGGAGCCGCTCTGGTGGAGAAAATCAAAGACATTTCCGCCAGCACCCCGGTCATTCTTTTTTCCGGCAAGACCCGCATCTATGAAAAAGACATACGCGCGGACATTTTTCTTCCTAAAGGCATGTATTCGCCCATTGAACTGCTGGAGCGCATCAGGATCATGCTGATCAAAAAACGCGGGCCCAAGCCCATGTCTTCCACGCCCGTTCCCAGAATGCAGGCGGCCAGCTAAGGCGCGCGAAGGTTGCGCCGCAGCTTGACTTCCGGCCAGCAGCGCATGCTCTGGTAATATCGAAGCAGTGGCTGCCATCATACAAGCAGAGAACGTTACCAAGGTCTACCGCATCGGCAAGGTCGATGTACCGGCGCTTCGCGGCGTGAGCTTCAACGTTGAAAAGGGCGAGTTCGTCAGTATCGTCGGTCCTTCCGGCAGCGGCAAGTCAACGCTGTTTTATGTTCTTGGCGGGCTCACACGGGCCACGGCGGGCCGCGTTACCATTGACGGCGCTGATTTTGCCCAGCTCTCAGATGCTGAACGCACGGAGATGCGCAAGCGGAAGATCGGCTTTGTTTTTCAAAAATTCAATCTGTTGCCCACGCTCACTGCCCGCGACAATATCCAGATAGCGCGTGAGATTGCAGGCAAAGACGGCGCGGACAGTGCTTTGTTGAACCGGGTAACGGAAATGCTGGGCATCGCCGCGCGGCTGGACCACCGCCCCGCAGAACTTTCCGGCGGGGAGCAGCAGCGCGTGGCGCTGGCACGCGCGCTGGTGAATGGCCCGTCCATTGTTCTGGCGGACGAGCCCACAGGCAACCTGGATTCCCGGAACTCTGAAATTGTCCTGAAGATGCTGCGCGACGCCAACCAGCAGTTCGGGCAGACGGTGCTGATGATCACCCACAATCCCGAAGCTGCGACTTACGGCGACCGCATCATCCATATGCGCGATGGTTCTATTGTGTCAGCAGAGGAAGACCCGCAGTGGGCCACCAGGCATTAACAGAAGGTATGCACAGCGGCGTTCCAGGGCATTCATTGACCGCGTATTTTCAGCACGATATAATATGTTTTGCCTCTGAGC
>DAHUXF010000497.1 GCA_027307295.1 Acidobacteriaceae bacterium | reverse complement strand
GGCCTGCGAACGGGCGCATTACATCACTCTCGGACTGTAGGGCAAGCCACTTTGTCCGCCCACCAGAACATCCGCCCCCAGACACATCTATAAATTAAACACACCCACCGGATACGCCTGCGTAAATTGGCATACTGGCCACGGCCAGCATCGCATTGCCTACACCGCAAATCATCACGCTTTGCGGTCCACTAGTTCCTGCTATTTTGGCGGTCGCCAAAGGTTTACAATTTAGGCTATCAGGCAGGCCCTCCTAGCGTGAGCAGCACTGCAGCGACAAGGCAAAGGAAAGCCATGGAATCTTCAATTCTTCGCCAGCTCAAAAAAATTGCGGGGAAGGATGCCGTCCTCGACCGCCCGGAAGAGTTGATGCTTTATGAGTATGATGCGGGTGTGGACAAGCACCGTCCGGGTGCAGTGGTGTTTGCCCAGAGCACGCAACAAGTCTCAGAGATCATGAAGCTTGCCACCCGGAACAAGATTCCGGTGGTGCCGCGCGGCGCGGGAACGGGCCTGAGTGGCGGAGCCATCGCGCGCAGAGAAGCGATTGTGCTCTCTCTGGCGCGTATGAAGAAGATCCTGGAGGTTGATATTCCGAATCAGCGCGCCGTGGTGCAGCCTGGCGTGGTAAACCTGGAACTCAGCAATGCCACGGCAAAATACGGTTATTACTATGCGCCTGATCCTTCCAGCCAGAAGGCCTGCACCATCGGCGGAAATGTAGCGGAGAATTCCGGCGGCCCGCACACGCTGGCTCTGGGCGTTACGGTAAATCACGTAACCGGACTTGAGGTGGTGCTTCCGGATGGAAAAGTCGTGGAGTTTGGCGGCAAGGCCCAGGATTCCACCGGCCTGGACCTGACCGGATTTTTTGTCGGCTCAGAAGGCACCATGGGCGTGGTAACGGAGATCACCGTTAAGCTCACGAAGCTGCCGGAACATGTGACCACGCTACTGGGTATCTACAACACTGTGGAAGACGCGGCCAATACGGTGGTGGCCATCACGCAAAGCGGCGTTACGCCGGCGGCGCTGGAGATGCTGGATGGTTGGATGGTGCGCTGCGTGGAAGCCAACGTCCACGCCGGCTATCCGGAGGACGCGGCGGCGGTGCTGCTGATTGAGCTGGAAGGCATGCGTGAAGTTGTGGAAGAGCAGGCGGAAGCGGTGAGCACAGTCTGCATGCAGCAGAAAGCCCGCGAAGTGCGGCGCGCCCGCGATGAAAAGCAGCGCCAGTTGCTCTGGCTGGGCCGCAAGACGGCCTGTGGGGCCGTGGGCCGTGTCTCACCTTCTTATTACACGCAGGATGGCGTAATTCCCCGGACCAAGGTCCCGTATACGCTGGCGGAAATTGAACGCATCAGCAAACACTATGGGCTGACCATTGGCAATGTCTTTCATGCCGGTGACGGCAACCTTCATCCCCTGATTCTGTTTGACGCCCGCGATCCCGTGCAAACGGAGAACAGCCGCAAGGCCGCCAAGGAGATCATGGCGTGCTGCTTGAAGTTTGGCGGATCAATCACCGGCGAGCATGGCGTGGGCATGGAAAAAATGGGCCTGATGACAGCCATGTTCACGGAAGACGATCTTGAGGTGATGGTGCGGCTGCGCAATGCGTTCAATCCGGATTCCATTCTTAATCCGCAAAAGATGATCCCTGATCTGCGCTATTGCCGTGAGATCACCGGCCCGTTGCCGAAGCCGAAAGTGGAAGCGGTGGCCGGGGTGCCGGTATGAGCGCCGTGACATCACCGGCATCCGTGGACCGCGAGCTGGCAGCGGTTGTTGGCGAAGAACACCTGACGCGCACTGATTTTGAGATCAATGGCGTTGTGCCCTCGGCGGTGGTTTCTCCGGGCACGCCAGAAGAAGTTGGCGCGGTGCTGCGGCTGGCGAATGAGCGTGGACTGGTTGTGGCGCCGGCGGGTGGACTGACCAAGCAACAGATCGGCGGCGTGCCGGAGCGCATCGATATCCTGCTGAGCACCCGGCGCATGAAAAACATTGTGCAGTATGATCCCGGTGATCTCACCATCAGCGTGGCGGCGGGAATGCCATTTTCAGAAATGCAGGATCAACTCGCTGCACACCATCAATGGGTCCCGTGCGACGCAGCCCGTCTTGATCGCGCAACCATTGGCGGGCTGCTGGCCACCGGCGCTGCCGGACCGCTCAAGTCCACGTTTGGCCATATGCGCGACTTCTGCATTGGGATACAGTTTGCCACCGCGGACGGAAAAGTTGTGAAGGGTGGCGGACAGGTGGTAAAGAACGTCGCCGGGTACGACCTGATGAAGCTGCTGACCGGCAGCTATGGCTCGTTGGCGGTGATTACACGAATTAATTTCAAAGTCTTCCCGCGGCCACGCCAGACGCGCACGTTCATATGTTCGTTCAGTTCGCTGGATGAGGCGATGAAATTCCGCGCATGGATATTTCAGTCGCCGCTGACGCCCATGTGCATGGAAATACTTTCGCCCCGGGCTCAGGAATATCTCAAAGACACTTTGCCCGCGCAGGATCCT
>DAHUXF010000496.1 GCA_027307295.1 Acidobacteriaceae bacterium | reverse complement strand
GAGTGTGTCAAATTCGTCAGTCTTAATGCCGGTTATGGCTATCTGGCGTAAAAATAAAAGCGCGTCAAGCAGCGATGATTTGCCCGCTCCATTTTTTCCAAGAATAAGCTGCCTTTGGGCAGGCTTATATTCGAAATTGACAAAACACCGGAAATTCTCGATGTAAATGCGAGTTAGCATCTGCATTAATATTACACTTAGCTTGTTATTGCGCCAGTCACGAAAATGCCATTCTAAAAAACCACTCTAATCGGTTTCTTTTTCCGCCAGTTCAGCCGCACGGGTCTTTAATGCCCGTAGATCGAGCTTTCCGGTGCCCAGATAGGGCAGCAGGTCCACGTGAAAGAACTGGTCTTTCTTAGGCTTCCACAGGGCGGGTAGATCGGATTCGGCCAGTTTGGCCAGCACCGGAGCCAGTTCATTTTCTGCCAGCGTATGCAGCACAACAATGCGCTCACCCTTTTTCTCATCCGGCACTGCTGACACGCTGAAGCTTTGCTCGGTGGTCCCAGCCAATTCGTTCAGTTTTTCTTCAATCTTGATGTGCGGCACCATCTCTCCGCCGATCTTGCTGAACCGGCTGAGCCGGTCGGTGATGGTAAGAAACCCGTCTTCTTCCATGGCGGCGATGTCGCCGGTGGTATACCAGCCGTCTTTCAGGACTTCAGCGGTCTTGTCCTGACGTCCCAGATAACCCCTCATCACATTGGGACCTTTCACCATCAGCATGCCGGGCTTGCCGAGCAGCAGTGCTTCCCCGGTTTCAGGATCAACAATGCGCACGCTGACTCCGGGCAGCGGATGTCCAATGGTGCCCCGGCGCGCGCCTACCTGGCGAAATCCTGGCGCGCGGAAATCGGGTCCATTGACGGCAACAACAGGGGAGCACTCAGTGCAGCCATAGCCTTCCAGCGGGCGTATGCCAAAAGTATCTTCAAACGCCAGAGCCGTGCGCTCCGGTAATTTTTCCGCACCTACCAGGACAAACCGCAGGCTGCCAAAATGCTCCGGCGAACAGCGCCGCATGTATGCCTGAAGGAATGTTGGCGTGGCAATCAGGAAGGTAACGCGGTAACGTGAAACCAGGTTGCTGATGGAAGTTGCGTCCAGCGGATTGGGATGAAAGACCACTCCAATCCCATGCACCGCAGAAAGCCACAATCCCACGGTGAATCCAAAAGAATGGAAGAACGGCAGAATGCCCAGCACCTTGTCATTTCCGCCCAGCATAAATACCTGAGTCATCTGCCGGATGTTGGCCAGAATGTTGTAATGCGTGAGCATTACTCCTTTGGGATCGCCGGTGCTGCCGCTGGAAAAAATAATAGTGGCCAGGTCATCGTCTTTGTGCTCGATTCCACCTAACGCGGCTTTGAGCAGGCGGTAAGGCAGCATCCAGGCAAAAAACAACGCAGTGATTTTCTCCGCAAAGCCCGGCTTGGCCAGCACATCTTCCAGCAGCAAGGTTCGTCCGGGAATTTCAATTTTAGGGAAGCGTTCAAGAAATGCCTGGGAGGTGATCACCGTCTGCAGATTGCACTGTCGCCCGCATGATGCAATGACCTCGTTATTCGCGGTGTAATTCAGATTGACGGGAATGCGGCCCAGCAATGTTGCCGCATGGTTGACCAGCGCTCCACCGACGGAAGGCGGCAGCAGAATGCCCACCATCTCCTGGTCTTTCCATGGGCCGCGCATGCGCCGGGCCACGAAGATTGCTTTCACCAGTGCGCTGCCAAAGCGCATTTTCGGCACGCGGCTATCGGCCATGGCAAACCGCCAGAAATACCGGCGGGCGCTGCGCACAAAGGCCCGGTCCAGCGTCAACTTGGGGTTGCGGTCTGCGGTGAAGGCCACGCTTTGCAACTCCTGCACTGCCTGCCGGACCTCCAGCGGCGTGGCCGTGGGCGGCAGCCATTTGCCAAAGCTGACGGTGACAGGATAAGGGATGCGTCGCGGCATTTTCCAGAGGAAACGGTTCCGTTCAAAGCTGAAGATGCTTCCCCACACGCCGTGCAGATTTACGGGCACAATCGGCGCATCCACGCCTTTGATGATGCGCTCCATGCCGCGGCGAAACGGCAGCATCTGGCCTGTGCGCGAGATCTGTCCTTCAGCAAAGATGCAGACAATCTCGCCTTCGCGAATGGCCTCGCTGGCCGTGCGCAATGACTTGATCATGTCGCGCGGCCGCAGCTCAGAAGAAATGGGAATGGCCCTCATCATTCGCGCAAAGGGCTTGATGAAAGGCTTGTCATAGAAACCCTGATACATCAGAAACCGTATGGGCCGGTCCGTGGAGGCCATCAGCAGCAGCACGTCCACGAAGGACATGTGGTTGGAAACGAAAAGCGCGCCGCCTTTTTCCGGAATGTTGTCGCGGCCCATCACTTTGATCCGGTACAGCGAATGGGTCAGGAAGAAGAGCAGCAGGCGCAGGAACCAGTCCGGCAGCAGATACAGCACCCAGATTGTTCCCGCAAGGGTAAAGACAGCTCCGGCAAGAAAAACGCCACGCGGATTCAGGTGC